>CAZSTA010000129.1:0-6467 GCA_964609495.1 uncultured bacterium
GAGTTAAGGGAGCGCCTTCTGGAACAGCTTTAGAGGTGTTAGGAGATGATCCAGTGGGAATAGTTCTATTCGGCAAGGCTGGAGAGAAGGAATAACTCCTAAAATCTTATTGTTCACCGAACATATAAAATGCGAAACCAAAAGGATATAAAAATCTTATTAGGGTTAAAAGTGTATCTTCATCAGGATACTAAAATTAGGAGGCTGAAAGAATGTTTCATAAGGAGATTACTATAGCCATTTCAGTTACAGTTACCTTGATTCTGTTATTCCTACCAAGAGCAGTATCGGCTCAAGAGGATATTTCCTCTGCTCTAGTGATCGATGCTGTTCAAGGGAAACATAAGCCGATATCGATTCGAATCTTCAACAACACTGATGAGGTGATCATCCTCTCTGGCATAAGCACTGGAGGGAAAAGACCTATAAGCGTATCCTTCCTGAGACCTCTATATGGTTCAATGGCTGTCCGTGAAGATAAATTATATTGGAACACTATAGCTCAGATGGCAACTTATAATTATGTAGAAGCCCATGGCATTATCTTACCCAGAGGGACATTTACAACTTCGCTCACTATACGACCTCTGGAGGCAGGTTCGATCACTCGAGATATCTACATCCGTTATTATAAAGTTACTATTCCTGAGCTAGCAGAGATCGGATGGATTCCTGAGCTAGCGCCATTCCCAGAGCTAGAAGAGGAAGAGATCGAGTCATCTGAGACGGAGTTTAGAGACTTCTTCGAGGAAATATATCGCCATCCAACTGTTGAGGAATTGAAGAAGAACTTCTTCTTACCCATCATCACCCATCCAGCGACTGCAGGCCAAACCCAAACGATGAAGATCACGCTGGAGGTAGAACCGTTACCCTTCTCCCTAGAGGAAGCTATAGTGAAGGTGGGCTTTGAACCTGAGGATTACACCTACAACGAAACCTTTGCCTGCTGGATCCTGAAGGGTGAAGGACAGGTCGTATTAGTTAGTGAGGAAAAGGAACTCCGCTTCAAGAACATCGATCTATCCGTATTCGATTTTATCTCCGCTAAGGCAGGAGATATATATGATGTGGTGGGGGTATGGATAGATTTCGATAGTTCCCTAACGGATAAATATGAGAATGTGCATGATCCCTCCGACGGTCATCACATTTATGTGCCTCGTCGTGATCTCCTCGGGGTTCTGAAGATGCTCGACGATAAAGGATATTTCATATCCATTGGAGACTGGTATTTAAGGGATAGTATCCTAGTTCATGAGAAAGAGGATTGATCCTTGATAGAATCGAACTAGTCACTGGATAAAAGCCCAGCGACTAGTAAGTTGCTTATACACACTATCCCATAAATAAAGCATTATTTAGGGTAATTCCCTCAAATTTGTCATCACGCTATAATCCTCGGGGTTGATCTTATTATCTCTGATTATGAGATAGCTAACTATCTCTTTGGCTTCTTCGGGCTTTAACGTAAACTCTTTTGAGATCGTAGGATGCATTCCCAAATCTTCGCTGTAATCGAAGGCGAAGATATCGATTCCCCTAGCCACGACTATTATTTCTAGCTCATTAGTCTTGGGATTCTCCAGAGCGGCCCAAGAACCACAGTTCACACCACTTGCATAACGGTTCGTTCTCTTCTTCCGATAAGACTTGCCATCCCTCTGGAAGTGAAGGATCGAATCTCGCTCACAGCCTATCCGTAAGAAGATCCTTATTCCACCATTAAACTTCTGGGAAGCAGTTGTCTTATTGATATAGCGAGATATGATAGCGATAATATCGCTATCAGAGGCGGTTAAATATTCTGTCTCTAAGCGAAGCCATCGGTATAATCTATGTTCAGGCTCACATAATACTTTAACTCCTCTCCATTCGACTCCTTGCAGACCGATCTTCTCGACTATCTCGTATGCAAACTTCTCTTTATGCAACTGGAATGACTCACCATTTATAACAGGTTGGATACCTCCATACCAGGGTCTTTCCTGACCAAAGTTACCCGGCTTCGGGAAGCTGGAGAGAATCCGCTCGATTCCGTTCCTCTCTATTGAGAAGATAGAGCCTTTGTAATCAGGAGCAGATTTCATCGTCAAGTTCCCATTATCTACCTCGATTATACGCCCCTCTTCCCTTATATTAAACTCAGCTTTCTTATCCTCCAACAATATAAGAGGTAATTCGTTCGCAGTGGTAAGCACTTCCTCATCGATCTCAGCTTTAATCATATATACTCTGGAGGGTAGATCATTATCATTGCACTTCAGGGTGAGTCTCTTAGAGAATGATTTATTCAGATTGATCCCTTCAAGAGTGAGTTTATCTTCACTGAGAGCAATGCCTTCTGGCGCCTCTAGTTTCAACTCGCCGTTAAGTTCGATTATCCTCCGATTATTCACGGTCAACTGAACTTCATTATTCCCCCTCTCAATAACTAGGGGATTATGGTCAAATCCGATTTGGATGACTCCCTCCGCTTCTAATTCCTTCTCCTCCTCAATATCTCCTCTGATTAACTTCTGCCAGTAGTGTCGAACAGTCCTCCATCCACCTTCTCCAGCGTAGAAGTATATAGGAGGAAGATCTGTGTGACTTTGTCTCTTCACTTCAGGGGCATTAAAGATCAAAGAGGTCCAATAATCATCTAACAATATCTCCTCAGCATGATGCCAACCGATCACACCAGTTGCAAATCGCTCGCTTTCGATACAAACCCAATCTTCAGGATAATCCTTTGGGTCATCGGAGATATCTCCCCAATCGGGAAATGATGAAGCTATCATTAGAGGCTCATCGATAATCCCTTTCTCGGTTACTATAACAAAGCGACGAGAACCACTTTGACAGTGAGCATTAAGGCTGACCTGAAGTGATTTATAATCCAGTGAAGAATTATTGATTATGCGATCCTTGATCTCTATAACGGGCAAGGCACTCATTATTATCGTCCTCTGAAGGATTAAGCCCTCTTTCTTCGGAGATTCAATGGAGAGGACACATTTTGCTTTTCCGTCTTCCACAGATACCTCTCCTTCGAACTTTCGCTTATCAAGCCAATCCTCCCAAGGCATAATGAAAGGTGGTCCTATTTCCCCTTTGGTTATCTTCGCTACTCGTTTATTATCGCTCTTGCGGAGAACATTGAAGACACATCCCTTTAGAGGTATCTCTAGTCTTAGATCATCATTCTCCAGCACCACCTCATCATCACAGAGCTTACCTATAGCTTCTCCAAGAGGAAGGGATATTATAGAAAAAGTTCGCTTCTTCGTCTTAATCTCTTTATCTTGCAGTTTCAATTGCCCATAAACATCAAAGTTTTTCACTCCCTTATCTTCCGCTTTTATGGAAAATGGTAGCTCGATAACTTCCTTAGCTTCTAACTCAAAATCGGCTTCCCTCTTATCAAAAGTAAGAGAAGGATCGGAAGTGATGAAGAGCGAACCAGCTATACTCTCCGCGGAGTTGTTAGATAATTTCAAGCCGAACTTGCCTTCCCGATTCGGCTTTAAACAGAGATGTTTCGGATTGGGTTCGATATCAACAGCTTGCTTAAGCTCCGTGCTTATTCCTAAAGGAAGCACTCTGCCATCTATCACCAAATCGGTCTTTATCTGTCCTCGGCCCTCGCTCTTTTTATCAATAGTGAACTTCTCCTCGATCACCCTCTTCCCTTCTAATTGGAAGCTCTCTTCCTTAGATAGAGTGAAACCATCTTCTCCTTTAGCTAGAAGGGTGATCGCTAGGGGCTTGTTACTCTTATTCTCTAACTCCCACTTGACGGTATTCTCATCTCCAGCGATAACTTTCTCCTCACCGATATAGCAGGATACCGCGAAGTCGTTGTTTTCAAATTCAACAAAGGTCTTGGCTTCCATATCGACTCTGACCTTCAGCAGATCACCATCGGCTTGCCAGATGTAAGGTATAGCTTTGATCCCACGCCAATCGAGATCATCCTCCTCTTGCTTTAGCCCTCGCTGGAAGGTTTTATACCAATCGTGTTTGGTAAAGTAATCCTTGGCAAAGGAGTTGCGTCGTATCTTAGGGATGAAGTTCTTCATCCATACCCCCTCGGTTTCTGGAAGCCAGTAGAAGCCTACCTTCTTATAGAGGGGGACTGACTTCATATTAGAGGGCCAAGTTCCTATCTCGACCATCTCAAATCCCTCTTCGGTAGCGGAATCGATTGTCTTAAGAAGCAACTGCTTGCCGTATCCTTTGCCATGGCAATCAGGACTCACATTGAGAAGGTCAATATAAAGAGTATCCTTCGCCCCAACCTTATTTTTGCAGTAGCCAACTATTCTATCATCCTTCTCTATCAGATAGAAGGAGTGACTATGAGATTTCTTCTCCCATTTACGAACTAACTCAGGAGTAAGTCCTCCCCTTCCACCAAAACTGCCAGGCCAGGCCTCATCGCTCTCCCGCCACATCTGAGCGATTTTCGGTATATCACTCTCTTTGAACCCACGTAGTGTCATCTTTTTCCTCCCTAAAGCTCTAATTTTCATAAGTGATATTCG
Source organism: uncultured bacterium (assembly GCA_964609495.1). Classification (GTDB taxonomy): domain Bacteria; phylum CAZSTA01; class CAZSTA01; order CAZSTA01; family CAZSTA01; genus CAZSTA01. The sequence goes on from CAZSTA010000129.1 coordinate 4,530, forward strand.
ATAAGATTAGCTCTATCCGGCACTATTCCACCTAGTTCAACCTAGATAAGCGAAAATAAATAATAGGCTAGTCCTAGATAGAGCTAGCCCGCTTGTTACTAATCTTTTCTAGTTAACTCTAATTCTACCCCTTAAGTCCAGTGGTAGCCACTCCTTGGACATAATACTTCTGAAGCGCCATAAAGATGAAGATCGTTGGCAAACAAGCTACTACCGAGGCGGCCATAATCACATTCCAGAAACCGGAGTAGGTCTGCTGTCCCACAATCAGAGCTAGACCTATTTGAACTACTCTCATCTCCTCGCTGGTAATAACGATTAGCGGCCAGAGGAAGGAATCCCAGTTCCACATAAAGGTTAGCACGCTTAGGGTCAGTAGAGCTGGCTTAGCCAAGGGGAGGGCGATTCTCCAGTAGATCCCGAAGCGGGAGCAACCATCTATCGTCGCCGCTTCTTCTAACTCTACAGGGAGTCCCTTGAAGAACTGCCGCAAAAGGAAGATCCCGAAGGGGCTCACTACTCCAGGAAAGATAAGGGCATTATAGGTGTTAAACCAGCCGAATGATTTCACGATAAGAAATAGGGGCAATATGATCATCTCGCCGGGGATCATCATAGTAGCTAAAATCAGGACGAATATTACAGTGCTACCCTTAAATGGAATTCGAGCAAAGGAGTATCCAGCGAGAGAGTTGACGAATAGGCCTAATATAACTACACTACTGGAAACGAAAAAGCTGTTCAACATATAACGGGCAAAGGGAAGTTCCTTGAAGATACGAGCATAATTTTCCCACATTATCTTGGGGGGAATAAATATCGGGGGATAGACAAATACCAGCTCAGAGCTTTTCAATGAGCCAGAGACCATCCAAGCAAAGGGAGCTATCATAACTACGATGATCACAACAGTTATTATAGTTAATAATATATATTTAAGAAGATCCAGAGGCGTTTTGATCCCCTTATTACGTCCAGCCATAATTCTCACCTCGTATTCTATCTAAAAGCAGAGCGGAACACTCTAAGCTGAATTAGAGTTAGAACTAACAAAAGGACGAATAGAACAACAGCCATCGCGGCGGCGTATCCCATCTTATACATTCGGAAGGCCGCGTTGTAAATATATAAGACCATAGTGTGAGTGGCATTTGCTGGTCCTCCTCGGGTCATAACATAAACCTCTCCGAATATTCTGAAAGCATTTATAACCTGAAGGAGGAAGATGAAGAAACTGGCATATTTCAAGAGAGGAAAAGTGATATATGCAAAGGACTGCCATTTATTCGCTCCATCTATGAGCGCGGCCTCATAATACTCGTTGGGGATGTCCTGTAAGCCAGCTAAGAAGATGATCATATAGAATCCCAATGCTCTCCAGATAACCACTGCTGATACTGAAGGCAAAGCCTGAGTGAAACTTGTGAGAAATTCCATCTTGGGCAATCCGATCGATCTTAAGATGAAATTTAACAATCCCCAAGAGGGATCATAGACGAACATCCAAACGATAGAAACTACGATCACCGAGGTTACTACCGGTAGATAACAGGAGGTGCGGATGAATCCTATCCCTCTTACCTTCCGGTTGACAAATATGGCTAATGCTAGAGACAGAATAAATTGAAAAGGAACAACCCATAACACGAATTTGACCGTATTCCATAGGGAAGTCCACCATAGTTCATCGGAGAACATCTTTTGGAAATTACGTAATCCTATCCATTTCATAGAGCCTACCATGCTCCATTGGTAGAACCCTAGATAGAAAGCCATAATCATTGGAATAAAGAGGAAGATCATCAGACCGACCAGAGCAGGTGTTATAAATAAATAACCATAGAGTTGATCCCTTTTTCTCATTTTGTTATCTCCTAATCCAATAAAGCCTGCGATGAATTATCATCACCGCAGGCTTATTGACAAAATTTCTACATC
>CAZSTA010000129.1:6477-10421 GCA_964609495.1 uncultured bacterium
CGTCTCCTCTATATGTTCGTTGATCTTCTTTTCCATTATGGCAGCGGCTTCTTCCCCAGTCGCTCCCTTGAATATGACCTCCTGCATCGATTCATAGATAGCCTTGTTGATCTCAGGATCAAACGGAGGCTCGATGCGAGGTTTATCGAAATTCTCCAGCATATAGACGAAGGATTTCTTCTTGGCATCCTTCCCCTCGAAATCCAGCATAGCGGCTGAAGATTTAAGGGGAGGAATAGTCCCTAATACCTCGTTCCAACCATGGATGCGCTTTGTATCAGCAGCTAACCAGACGGTGAAGTCTATCGCTTCTTTCATATGCTTCGTAGTTGTAGCAACTGAGGTAGCCCATCCACCGATGGTAGTGGCAGTCTGCACTGGACCCTTGGGTAGAGGAACGACATCGAAAGGCAGATCGGGCGCATTAGCGTTTATGTAACCCAATTGCCAGGGGCCGGTCATCGATATCGCGGTTGTGCCTGTTATCAAGGGATCTCTTATCTCAGCGGCGGTTGCGACTTTATACTTGGTGTAGAAATCACCGAGGAATTGCAAAGCTCTAGCTACTTCAGGAGTGTTGCAGATAGCCTTGGTTGGTTTGTAGTATTTATCAACATAATCGCCGCCCGACTGCCAGATGAAGGAGTTGATATACATCAGAGCGTGGGCATCCTGAATGTGAGCTGAGGAGGTGAAACCCCAACGCTTATCGGGTATAGTCAACTTCTGAGTGGTATCGAGTAATTCATCCCAATCCTGCGGAGGCTCGGCGATACCAGCTTCTTCAAAGAAGTCGGTGCGGTAGAAGAGAGCTATAGGTGCAGTCTCTGCTGATAGAGCGTATAGCTCGCCCTCGAAGAACCATCCTAACCGGACCGCCTCATAAAGATCGTCGAAATACTCGGCGGGTATATGAGGTTTGAGATCTTCAATTAATCCTGCATTGAGGAATGGGGGCAAGTAAGGTGGAGCCATATGAAGAACATCAGGTCCCACTCCTCCCGCATAGGAGACCAGCAGTTTCTCAACATACTCTCCAGGAACAGCAGTGAGCTTTACCTCGATATCGGGATGCTCCTTATTATACTCCTCAACTTGGGCAGCATACCAGTTGTCCAGATGAGGCGGCCAGGAGGGTTTCCAGAACTCCAGGTTTACCTTAGCAGCTAAAGCTGATTCTAGGGATACTAGGAGCATTGCTGCCACTAGAAGTACCAATACCTTACTAATTCTCATATTTTCTTCTCTCCTTTCTTCATTATTCAAATTACTGTTTAGGTTATGCCCAGATGCTTATTGCTTTGATTTATACACCTCCTTCCCTAAATGATAAAGATAAGAAAACAGATTTCGCAAAGACTTCTCTGAAGAAGCACTTTGCGAAACCGTCCTTTATCAATAAAAGTTTATACTTGTCCCTTGAAATGATTATAGCACAAAGAGATCGAACTGTCAACACCAAAAGCTAATAAATTTGAATTTATATCTGTAAGTATGTAAAGTTTGTGCTAAGGGATTTTTAAGGGACTTTTTGCTATTACTCCCTCTCCCATGAGGGGAGAGGGAATACAAAGAGAGAGCCTATCTTCTTGTTCCCCCGCCCTTGATGGGAGGGGGAAAGGGGGAGGGTGGAAATTGTTTAATTTATACCTAGCACAAAGTTTTACATGCTTCCTTTATATCTCATCCCTATAGCAAGGAGTATCTATCTTAATGTTATCTGCTAGCTTAGGAACCATCACCCTTATCGGGCTCCTCAGGCTCTTCATCCTCCCCCTGAGCCCAAGGTGGCTTAACTTTCTTAGGCATTTGATATTGCATTATCATCCCCATCTTCATCTTAGTCATAACAACTAGCTCGTCAGGGGGGTTAAGAGTAAGAACAACGTTATATTCATCCAAAGCTTTTTCAAATTCGCCTTTGAATTCATATATGCTCCCTCTAAGAAAGTGAACTTGAGGGCTCTGGGGAGCTAACTCCATCGCCTCTTCGACGACCTCTTGAGCCTCATCTATCTTATTATTCTGTATATAAAATGCTCCCAAAGAGGTCAAGTATTTAACCTCATCCTTAAAATGCGTCCTAAGTTGATCCTTTATTTGCTGGGCATTAGCTTCATCCCCATTGCTCTCATAGGCTAACATTAAGTTCATAAGAGCATCAATATTTTCAGGTTCTAGTTTCAAGACGCTCTTAAATTCGCTAATAGCTTTATCAAATTCTCCTTCTTCAAGAGCTTTCTCTCCTTCCCTCATATAGGTATCAGCTGGCTTCTCTTGACATCCACTTACGATCAGCATCAGCAACGATAAAGCTAGAGCTATAATAAGGATCTTTTTCATTCTCAGCGAATTCCTCCTTCCTCGGGAAGATGTTACAATGTCAGGGTGAAAAGTTGATTTAATCACTTCCCCAATCCCCTTCTTCCAAAGTTACTCGGACGGTCATCCTCTTTTTTTCTCTGTATATAACTATCTCCACTGTATCTCCCACATCTTTTTCCAGGGGGATACTAAAGATATCATCAGCAGAATCGACCTTTTGCCCATCGATCTCAACTATTATATCTCCTCCAATTACGAATACTCGATTGCGGATTAGGACGCGAGTATCTCCTGCTCTTAATCCAGCTTTATGCGCCGGGCCATTTCTAACGATATTAGTTATCACTATTCCTTCATTGACAGGTAACTTGAGGACCCTACCGAGAGTCTCATCTAGAGGAAAACCTCCGGTTATCCCCAACCAAGGTCTGATAACTCTGCCCCTGGATATTATATCCCTGGCTACTTTCTTAGCTGTGTTTACAGGAATAGCGAAACCTATACCTTGATTTCCTCCGGTGGTGGAGAATATAGCAGTATTGATACCGATCACTTCTCCTTGAGAGTTGATGAGTGGCCCTCCACTATTACCAGGATTAATGGAGGCATCGGTCTGGATGATATTTCTAAGCTCAAAATCTCCATAAGTTTTGAGTGTTCGAGAGAGAGAACTGATCACTCCTGTCGTTACGGTGCGTTCCAATCCAAAAGGATTACCGATCGCTATAGCTCTCTGTCCCACCCTTAGATGATCGGAGTCTCCCAATCTAACTGGAGTTATATCAGATGGTAAGTCATCAACTTTGATAACTGCTAGATCGGTGTAGGGATCGCTTCCCACCAACTTTGCCTCTAACTGCGCCCCAGATAAGGTTACCTCGATCTTATCAGCCTCTTTTACAACATGATTATTGGTGAGAATGTATCCTCGAGAATCGATAACTACCCCTGATCCCTGTCCTTCTCTAGGGAATACATCCCCCCAGAAGAAGAAATTTATCTCCATTGTAGTAGAGATAATGTTGACGACCGCTGGACTTACTTTCTCATAGATGCTAGTGACGATCCTCTCCTCGGGATCATCAAAGCTGTTATGGGAGGAAAATGAGATAGGCTCTGGTGAGGCAACTTGATTTGTTTTAATCTCTGAAGGGAGCTCTTCAGTGGTATTCCTGCGATCAAGGTAATTTATTCCCAGTAAGGTGCCTAAGGCACCGATTGCGCTACTTATAATTATAGTTACTATATAAAGCTTCCAATTCCTCATAACTTACTCCTTGAGCGATCAGGGGGAAAATCTCCGTTTAAGAGTAAATCCTGCTTGACGCGGGGAGATCTCTCAGATCTATGAAATTAGAGTTTCCTCAATATAATTATAACGAAAATTCCTCAAATCGTCAAGATGTATGGAGATTAGATATGCCATCTTGGCACTACTACTTCAAGAGCATCAGGTATAGCTTCAAATCTCATCGGTAATTCTCTGAATACCTCCCCGTCTATCTGAACTAAGGTGGGGGGAGATGAAGTTATCTCCACTCCTTTAGTCCTTACATATTCTATATCTCTATACTTTAGATGTCTATTCGTAAGTACCCCAACTGTGTAAACAAGGGTAC
>CAZSTA010000130.1:0-10411 GCA_964609495.1 uncultured bacterium
ATGATCCTAGATGGTCACCAGATGGGAAGAGAATCGCTTTTGTCTCTTGGCAAGATGGTAACCGAGAGATCTATGTGATGAATGCTGATGGGAGTGGACAGGCTAACTTGACTAATAATCTCGCAAGTCGATATCCTGCGTGGTCACCAGATGGGAAGAGAATCGCTTTTGAATCTCATCGAGATGGTAATAGTGATATATATGTGATGAATGATGATGGCAGTGAACAGACTAACTTGACTAATTATCCTGGATGGGATCTTGATCCTGCCTGGTCACCAGATGGGAGGAAAATCGCTTTTGTCTCTTGGCGAGATGGCAATGGTGAGATCTATGTAATGAATGCTGATGGCAGTGGACAGACCAACTTGACTAATAATCCTGCGTGGGATCTTAATCCTGTATGGTCACCTGAATAGATAGCCTCAGTGATCGTTAGATGTAAATGGATTAAGTAGTTTCAAGTAGATAATTTGTTATTCTTAGTTTTCTAATTGTGAGTTAAAGGCATAAAGTGATTCTCAGTTTGCTAGGGTGGGTGAAGATAGTTCACCTAAGGTCGTTATTTCTATTAAGGGGGCTGAGGAAATTGATCAATATATCGAAAGAATTTAAACAAGCTCGCTTTAGATCATTCTTTATCGTAGCGTTTTTATTCACCTTTATAGTCTTGGGGAGTGTTGTCACCTCTGCCCAAGATGTGTTGCAGGAAGCTTTAAAAACAGTTGAGGAAAATCCTGAGAGTCTAGAAGCCCGCCTTAACCTAGCCCAAGCCCTTCAAAGAGAGGATATGCTGGATGAGGCGATTCAACAGTATAATGATATACTTGCTCAAGATTTCAAGAATGTAGAGGCTCATTATCAGCGGGGCAGGATATATCTGGAGAAGGGCTTACTAGATGAGGCTGTCAGTGATTTTCAATGGGTTATAAGTGTGGATTATCGTCACTTGGATGCTCGCTATAATCTAGCTCAGATATATCAGCGTCAGGGGAAGCTAGAGGAGGCTATACTGGAGTATAGTATAATTAATACCCTAAACCCAGATCTAGTGACTGTGCACTTCAATTTAGGTTACATCTATAACGAGAAGAATCTTCCCAAGGACGCTATCAGAGAATTTGAGCTAGCTAAGGAGTTGAATCCTGGGGATTGGTTCGTTCACCATCTTTTAGGCGTAGCATATTCCGATCTGGGAGATTTCGACAATGCCATCAGAAATTTCACGAGAGCTAAGGAGATAGCCCCAGATAATAGAGATGTCCATTTCAATCTCGGAAATGCCTATATGGGAGCGGCTATTGCTATCGAGTGGCAAGCAATCGAGCAAGCTGGGGGAGAAGAGGAAATCCCCTTGGAAAGGAGCGAGGATGAGCGAAAGAAGGAGGAATTTCTCACCAAAGCTATAATAGAGTATAAGCAAACCCTTGCTCTTGACCCTAATAATGGAGTAGCGCATAATAATCTGGGGATTATATATCTCAAGCTGAATATACTGGAGGAGGCGATAAATGAGTTCCAGATAGCTGTACTTCAAGACCCTATGAACGTCGAGGCTCGTCTGAACTTGGGCAATATCTACTTCAGACAGGATCTATTGGAGAAAGCCTCGAAGGAGTATCAGCAGGTTTTAAAGTTCGCTCCAGATAACCCGGATGCTCATCGAGCCTTAGGATTGGTCTTCGTCCGTCAGGATAGAATAGATGAGGCTGAGGCTGAGTTCAGATATGTAGTAGAGGTGCTTGCTCCTCAGGATGAAGTTGCCCGTAAGCAACTAGGGTTAATTTATATGAGAGAGGGGAGATATGAAGAGGCTATCGCGCAATTCAGGTTCCTGCTTGCTATGATAGAGCAAGAGGTAATACCTGATGATTTTGAGGTGCACTACAATTTAGCAGATGCCTACTATGCTCTGGGTTACTACGAAGATGCGGTAACTGAGTATCAGAAGGTTGTAGAGGCGAATCCAGACGATTTCTATGCCAATTTCAAATTGGGCAACTCTTACTACAACTTGAACGATTATGAGCTAGCTATATCTGCCTATCAAGAAGCTACAAGATTAGCCCCAGATAATATAGAGGCTCGCTATAATTTAGGGGGTGCTTATCTCCTCAATAACGAGTCGGATAGGGCAATAGACGAATTCAATTGGGTTATATGGCATAAACCGGATGATGCGGGGGCTTATTTTAACCTAGGGCAGGCTTATTATGAGAGCAACTTTATAGGTGAGGCTATAAGTGCTTGGGAGACGACTCTAGCGATAGATCCTAATTATCCAGGAGCCAAGGAGAGACTAGATCGGGCTTTGAAGAGTGGAGGATATTGATATTCAGAGAAAAGGTAACTTTTTTAACCGTGAGTTCTATTTGAAGCAAAAAGTTACCTTTTAGATGTAGTTAAAAGAGGTGTGAATTATGTCCACTAATATAAAGAGAAGACCAAGGAGGAAAAGAAGGCTGCCAGATTGGTTAGATGGGGCTATTATAGTTTTAGCCATTCTCCTGGTAGCCGCAGCCTATCTGACTTTTCCCATTATATTTCCTGGTTTGACTAGAGGAGGAGGAGAGGAGGAGGAAAAAAGACCGGTAGTTTTAGAGGAGGGCGAGGCTAGACCCCAGGTTCCTCGGGAAGAGGAGAAAATATCTCCTCCAAAGATAGCTTCTACTGCACAGGAAAGGAAGACGGTTGAGGAGGAAGTTCAACCTCAAGAGGGGGCTGAGGAAGTAGCTGAAGTTCCGAAGACCGAGGAGAAGGTGGAGGAAGAAGCAACTAAGCCAGAAGAGGAGGAGGTCAAAGTAGCTACTGTGGCAGAGAAAGTTCCCTCTCAACCGAAGGAGGAGGTTGTTTCTTCCCCTGAGAAGGTCGAATATTATGAGATAAGAACTGGATCTTTCCTTAACAAAGATAACGCGGACAGACAAGCCGCTTCTTTAAAAGCGAAAGGATATCAGGTTCAGGTCTATAAGTCTGGTGAGTACTATGTCCCTATAGTAACGCTTAAGAGCGAGGAAGAAGTTGAGGCTTTAGGGCGAGAACTCTCCTCTGGAGTAGTGGTTGCTGCCCCTAAGAAGGAGATAAGCTCTTCTCCAACTTATGGGATTCAAGTAGGGGCTTTCTCAGTTGAGAGCAATGCTAGTAACTTTGAGAGAGAATTAAAATCTAAGGGATACGATACTTATATTGAGGTGAAAAGTGCTCCTAAGAAGATATACCGAGTTGGAGTTAAGGCTTCTAGCAAGACCGAAGCCTTGAAGTTCGCAGAGAAGCTGAAGGAGCAAGGATATGATGTTCTTGTTCCTAGGTAGATTATATAGTTCTAGTTATCAATAAATATCATTCTTTTCGAGCGGTTAGCCTCCTCTAGGTCGAATTCTGGGTGCTCACCTCTTTGGAAGGAGGTGAGTTTTTACATATCTGAGGATAGGAGGGGATGAGCTTATGGCTACGAAAAGGAAGCGGAGAAGACCTCCAGATTGGCTCGATTTCGCAGTAGTATTATTTATTATCCTGATTATTGCGGGTATTTATTGGATTATCCCTTCGGTGTTTCCTGGATTAGGAGTGAAGAAGATGGCGATCGAGGGAAGCACCAAGACCGATAAGGGGGAGGAGATAATCGCCGCTAAAATAGTATTATATGATGAAAAGGGGAATATTATCGGTACTAAACAGAGCGATGAAGAGGGGGAATTTAAATTTGAGGATGTTGAAGCCGGTTTATATTCGCTCCAAGCAGAGAAAGATGGATATAAAGGGGAAGAGATAATCAAGGTGGAGGATAGAGATATAAGGGGATTGATTTTAGCTCTAGTTCCACCTGTGGAGAGAGTTGTTACCACTAATTTTGGCGAACTATCGATCAGCTCGACCCCTGCCGAGGCTGTGGTGTATCTCGATGGTGAGAAAGAAGCTCGGGGGATAACGCCTCTAACTATAGGGGATTTGGAGCAAGGTGAGTATAAGATAAAACTTGTATTGGAGGGTTATCAGGCTTGGGAGGGACTCGCTCAGGTGAGGGCAGGGGAGGCCACTCCTCTCAAAGCTGAGTTGAGTGCTATACCAGTTGTGAAGCCAAAGACAGCTATCCTTGCGGTTACTTCTGAGCCAACAGGGGCCTTGGTTCGGGTAGATAGATTTTTGATAGGTAGGACTCCCGTTCAGCGCATAATAAATAGGGTGGGAGAAAGAGAGTTGATTTTAAATAAAGATGGATATGAGAGTTGGAGGAAGAAGGTAGAGTTTTTAGCTGGAGGAAAGGTTGCCGAATTTGTAAAATTAGAAGAGGTTTCTGAGAAGGGGGCAGAAGAGGTCTATAGAGTTCAGACTGGCTCCTTCACTTATGAAGACAACGCGAAGAGGCAGGCGGCGAGGTTTGAGAGGAGAGGATATAAAGCCGAGATATATAAATCGGGCAAATATTATGTGGTAATAGTAACTTTAACCAATAGAGAGGAAGCGGAGGCTCTGAAAAAGGAAGTTGGAGGGGTCAATATTAGCAGGAGTAGTGTCAAATCTTCTCTTCCTTATAGGGTGCAAATAGGAGCTTTCAAGGTTAAGGATAATGCCGTCGGTCGTAGGAATGAACTTATTGCGATGGGATATAAGGCGGCGATAGAGCAACGAAAGGAGAATCTCCTATATCGAGTTGTTATTAGAACTTTGAGTAGGGAGGAGGCGGTTAAATTATCCGATGAAATCAGAGAAGGGGGTTTTGCAACTTTTACCTCTCTCAATCGTTAGAATATAGTTGCTTAATTCAAGGAAATTGATTATAATTAAGTAGAGGTGTTTTTTGCTTAGGTTACATATAGGCGATGTGATCGAATTGAAGAAGAGCCATCCTTGCGGGCATAATGAGTGGGAGGTATGGAGGCTGGGAATGGACATCGGTCTGGAGTGCCTAGGTTGTGGTCGGAAAGTTCGTATCCCTCGAGAAAGATTAGAGAGACTGGTGAAGAAGATTTTAAGAGAGGGATATTCGAGGTGATATTAGATGTTTGGAGATAGTGATATAAAGTTACCTCTCGTTATCTCTCTTATCATTCATTCTTTGTTGCTTATCGTATTTTCTTATATTGTATTTACCCCTGTAGAGGAGGAGGAATTAATAAGTATAAATCTTGTAGAGCTGATAGATACCTCTATTCCTCAACTTGAGGAGTCTACTCTCGTCGCCACTCAACCAGAGAAGCCCGAGGCCGAGGAAATTCCCGAGAGTTCTACTTCAGAGGAGAGGATATCTGCTATCCCTGAGGTGGTAACTGAAAAGGAAGTAACAGAGGCCAAAGTCTCGAGTGAGAAAGTAGAACCCTTAAGTGAAATAGGAGGGGTAGAGGGGAGGATTCCTCCCCCTATAGAAACGAATATCGTTCCCGAAGAGGGGGAGATAGCTCAAGCTCAGGTCAAGCCCGAGGTGAGTGTGAAAGAGGGATCTACCTTCCCTGCTGCTAAAGTGCCGACAGTTATTAAAGAGGAGCTCAAGGAAAAGTCCGCCCTTGAGCTATCTAGGGAGGAAGTAGCTGCTCCTCAGCCTTCTCTACCCTCTGTTGCAGTGAAGAGTGCTTCTCAAGGCGGGGGGGAGGAACTGGCTCCTAAGAAAGGAGAGACTATCACCGAGAGCATAGTTAGAGTCATCACTAAGAAGCTCTCGGAGATAGGTATTGCTCCCACTGTTAGCGAGAAAAAGTTATCCTCCGATGAAACTTCTGTGGCAAAGCTTGAGACCCCCCTTGAGGTGGGAGCAAGGGAGGTATCATCTGAGATTAGGGAGAGTTCCGCTTCTGAAGAGGTCGAAAAGGGATTGGGAGTAAAGGGGGAAGAAGTTTCTCCTGTAGTTACCTCTCAGGAGGTTGATAAGAGGGAGAGTGCTGTTGTCCCAAGTGGTGCTAAAACTCCCAATGTTATCATCTCTAAGGAGGAAGTGCCTGTAGTATCTCTTCCTAAGGCGAAGGACGAGAAAGGGCTGTCGGAACGAGGAGAGGTTTTGAAAAAGCCTCAAAAAGAGGCGGAGAAGATAGAGAGCTCGGAGGGTTCAAAGGTGGATGTTATCGGTTCGGCGATCCCTGAGGAAAAGGTTTCTGAGGAAAGAAGGGTACCCGAAAAGGTAGGGGGACCTGCGGTGATTAAGGGGGAGATAGGGGGCAAGGGAACTGAGGAAGCCAGTGATGTCTCGGAAGATATAGTGCTTGAGAAGCCTCAGAAGGTTAAGGAGGTAGGGAAGGAGGAGATATCAGCCCCTCAGAAGATTGAGACTGAGATAGGTGAGCCACTTGTTTCTGGGAGGAAACAAATCGAGGAGAAGATAATCCAGCCCAAAGCTTCCCCGGTACTTAGGGAGATCGAGGAAGCCCAGGAGAGAAAGACAGAAGAGGTCGAGGCTCTTAAGAGAGGGGAGGATATTGAAAAACCTCAAGGCAACGAGGTTGTTCCCTCAGAGGAAGAGGAGAGATATGGTAAAGAGGAGGTGAGTGAACTCGAGGTTGTAAAGGTGATTAGTGGTCCTGAGGAACTGCCTAAGAAGGAGGTTCTGTCTGAACTCGATATTACTCCTCAAGTTAAGGATGAAGGGGGAGAAGTTCAGAAGGAGACTAAGGGGGAGGCAGAGGAGGAGAGAATTGCCACTGTCCATAAAAAACCTCGAGAGGAGGAAGTAGTCGAGCAAAAGATTTCCTCGAAGATGGAGGAAGTGGAACCACCCTCGCGAAGAGAGGTTACTGAGCCGACTGTTTCTAAGGAGATCCCTAATGATCAATGGATGACAAAAGGGATGATCATTAAGCAGGGGAAAGACGAGAGGCAAGGAGTAATAGTCGTCTCTCAAAAGGAGGCTCCTACTATGAAGATATCTTCCTCCATTGAAGAAGCAGGAGATGTGAAATCAGGTGGTAAAACCGCTCCTATAATAGAGGAGAGCTCTCGAAGAACTGAGAAGTTTGAGGATAGTGGCGAGATTATCCCGAAGGAGGAGATAGCTAAAGCTAGTCAGATATTATCTGTCATAGAAGAGGGACAGAAGGAGATAGTGGCGATACCTATCTCCGAGAGGAAAGCCACTAAAGAGCCTATTCAAGAGAGGATCGATCTAAAAGCATCGGAGAAGAAGGAACAGATCTCAGCGCCAGAGAAGGGGGCTCCTATAATCGAAGAGCGGAGGGAAACCCTGATTGTCCCTGAAAAGTCGGAGCCAGAGAAGAAGGAAGCTATGGAGATGGGTGAGACCCCTCGAAAAGGAAAGTTGGAGGAGATTGTCTCTTCTAAGGAGAGGCCTAAGATCACGATAGAATTGGGTAAGCCTAAGGTCAAATCCGATTTCTATCCTGCTTTCGTGCGTCCAGTGGCGATCGAGTATCCTCAATGGGCTCAGGAGGAGGGAATTGAGGGAGCAATGGAATTGACTGTTTTGGTGGGGAGCGATGGAAAGGTGATGGAAGTCAATATTAGTAGGACTTCGGGACATAAAAAGCTCGATCTTGTAGCAGTGGAGGCTTTACAACAGGCTCAATTTACCTCCTATGAAACGCAATATATAGTTAAGATACTGATAAAATTCACTTTAGGAGGTTAGGTCAATGCTCGCTAGATTAAGTATAATCCTTTCAATATCTTTAATTTTCTTGACTAGTAACTTAGGTTGGGCGGAAGAGCCGTCGCTCACTATCCTCTATACTAACGATGTCAGCGGATATTTAGCCCCCTGTGGGTGAAGAATTCCTCTAGGAGGGGTGGCTCGGCGAGCCACGAAGATCAATTCTATAAGGGCGGTTGAATCCGATGTTCTCGTCCTAGAGGTCGGGAATTCCATCTCTGGAGCGAGGCTAGCGAATCAGTTCAAAGGAAAGCCCAATATAGAGGCGATGAATCTTATGGGCTATTCTGCGATGGCTATAGGGGAGAACGAGTTAATATTTCTAGGGATAGACAATTTAAAGGAAAGGGCTAAGGAGGCTAAATTCCCCTTTCTCTCAGCGAATATAGTGGAAGCAAAGACGGGGAGGACTATCTTCACTCCCTTTATAATAAAGGAAATTGGAGATGAGAGGATAGCGATTATCGGAATTACCTCTGCTTCCATGCCCCAAACGGAACAGGACAGATTAGGGATATCTCTGTTAGACCCGATAGACACAGCTAAGGGATATGCTGATATGTTGAGGAAGGATGTCGATTTGATAATTGTTCTCTCTAACTTGGGATACAGTATCGATCAACAGCTTGCTCAACAGGTGGAGTCCATAGATGTTATCATAGGAGCGAATAATAGAAGCACTGAAGCCAAACCAGTGAAGATCAATGAATCGATCATTGCTCAAGGTTATGTGCAAGGTAGGTATCTCGGATATCTTCGCTTAAAGCTGGCTGGAAAGGCACATGTCACATCTTACGAGGGAGAATTGATAAAGTTAGATCCTGATATTGCTGATGATAAGGAAGCCAGCAAATTGGTGGAAAGATATGAGGAACTTTATGATAAGGAGATTGGTAATCGTTAATTCGAAAAACAGAAAATAGTAGTTAGCCAGTGGTGATACCTGATTACTAATAAGGAGATGGGAGATCGATAGGGATCTTAGTGTGAATTGGTTATAAGCAGAAAATCTAAAATGTTCCTTGAATCATAAAATATTTATGATTTACAAAGGGTTAAAATTATGAACAGTCGATCTTGGAAGGGCGGATATTGAAGACAAAGTTCAGATCAGCTCAACGAAGATCGGAAACTCAAAGGAGGTTTTACATGTTTGAGGATAAGGTTTTACAGTGTAGGGATTGCGGAAAGGACTTTGTCTTCACTGCCGGAGAGCAGGAGTTCTATGCCAAGAAGGGATTCAGTGACCCAGCTCGATGTCGAGACTGCCGCATAGCTAGAAAGAAAGCAAGAGGCGATTATGATAGGCCTCGGCAGATGTACGAGGTTATATGCGACGATTGCGGGAAAAAGACTATGGTTCCTTTCAAACCTCGGGGCGATAGGCCAGTATATTGCAAAGAATGCTTTGAGGCTAGAAGAAATAGAGATTCTAGAAGGTCTGATTTCTAGAGGAACAAGATGCTAATTTATAAGTCCGAAGGGTATTCTCTTCGGGCTTTTTTATGAAATCTTGAGTTTGAGCCTCAGCACTTCCGAATATCTTACTGAATTTCGCTGGTTAGGTATTTAGAGAGGGAGAAGATATGAAAAGATCCGAATTAGGAAATACAGGATTGGAAGTCACAGAGTTATGCTTTGGAACACTGATCTTTGGTAAGTTACAAGCGAATATATCTCCTGAAGAAGGAGCTAGGGCGATTCGGAGAGCGAGAGAATTGGGGATCAACTTCTTCGACACAGCTCAGATATATGGGACCTATCCCCATCTTAGAGAGGGTTTAAAAGGAGATAAAGATGATTTAGTTATCGCCTCCAAATCCAGAGTGAAAAGTTATGAGGAGATGAAAGATGCGGTGGAGGAGGCTTTGCTTGCTATGGAGTTAGAGCATATCGATATCTTCCATCTTCATCTTGTGAAATCTGACGAGGATTTACGGCAACGTGAGGATGCTTTAGAATGTTTACAGGATTACAAGGAGAGGGGAATAATCAGCGCAATCGGTATATCTGCTCATTCACCCAAAGGAGTAAAAGCTGTATTGGATAGGGATGAGATCGAGGTTGTCTTCCCAGTTATCAACAAGAAGGGGATTGGGATCATAGATGGCACTTTCCAAGAGATGCTGTCAGTGATTAAGGCGGCGAAGGAGAGGGGAAAAGCTTTATACGCGATGAAGCCTTTGGGAGGAGGACATCTGATTAATGACATCAAATCTTCTATAGACTATGTGAGGGGATTAGGGATATTTGATTCTATCTCCGTAGGAATGAAGACTCCTGAAGAGGTGGAGATGGATGTCGGAATATTCGAGGGAGATGAGAACTATATAAAACAGGCTGAGAAATTAGGAATAATTAAGAGGACTCTCAAGAGATTGGTGATTTATGACACTTGTATTGCCTGCGGAACTTGTGAGGAGAATTGTGATCAGGGAGCTATCAAGGTGGTTGATAATAAGGCAAGAGTGGATAGAGATAAGTGCATCCTATGTGGATACTGTGCGAGTAGTTGTCCAGTATTCTGCATAAGGGTGGTTTAGCGATAGAGGTGGTAATATTCGTCCTCTGAAAGATATAAACTTCTGAGAAATAGATTGGGCGTGAGTAAATACTGCCCAGAATTCATCTCGTTTATCCTCGTGAGCATGTAGAATATTGTGCTAGCGGTTTGAACTCCCTTAAATCACCCTCCCGTCTTGGTTTTTGCTGAATTAATAAGGCTATCAAAGAATCTTGCTAATTATCACCCTCCCCCTAACCCCCCCATCGAGGGAGGGGGGACGAGAAATAGGGCGAAGCATAGACTTAAGCTCTATC
>CAZSTA010000131.1:0-10241 GCA_964609495.1 uncultured bacterium
CGATATTTCGTTCCCGCAACTAAAGAAGCGAGATCTAAGCTCAGCACCCTTCTGTTTCTAAGAAGCTCTGGCACCTCCATATTGACGATTCGTTGAGCCAAGCCCTCAACGATAGCGGTCTTTCCTACCCCGGGTTCACCGATCAGACAGGGATTGTTCTTTGTTCGTCGGCTCAACACTTGCATCACTCGCTGGATCTCATTATGCCTACCTATCACCGGATCCAACTTATCCTCCCTAGAGAGCTGGGTTAGATCGCGACCAAATTCATCCAGATATGGGGTGCGACTAGCTTGCTTAGTTTTCCTAGAGAAGGAGGCGCTATTGCTATCTCCCAGAAGCCGAACAGTATGTTCTCGCACCTTATCCAAAGTTACTCCTAGTCTGCTAAGAGATTGGGACGCTATCCCTTCCCCTTCCCGCACTAATCCCAACAAAATGTGCTCGGTGCCAACATAGTTATGACCTAGAGTGCGAGCTTCATCGAAGGATAGGTCCAGAACTCTCTTAGCCTGCTCTGTAAAGGAGATCTCCCCTGGCCAAGAATTTCCCCTCCTGATAGAACTCTCCACCTGCTTCCTAACTTTATCCAGATTTGCTCCTAGACTCTCTAATACTCTTACTGCTACTCCATTACCTTCTTTGATCAGCCCTAACAATAGATGTTCCGTACCTACATAATTATGGTTTAATCGTCGCGCTTCCTCTTGAGCTAGAACGATGACCTTTCGGGCTCTTTGGGTATATCGACTAAAAGACATGATATTCCACTCCTTTTCCGTAACCCGACTTCGATAATTAATAATTTCCTATCCTCAAAATCGGGTTCTATAAACCATCTTTACTCGATCTAGCAGATTTCGACCTGGGCGATTGCTCATTACAAAAACTCTCGGAAATATCACCCTTATAAACCAGGTTTATAGCTTAACATTCATCTCGAAGTTTTTTTTTCGTTCACCTTTATTATAACCTTATATGCACTATTTTGTCAACTGTTTTTTCACGTTAGAGGAAGTTAGCTGATATTAATAGGCTTAACACCACAGCATATAGTATGACTAATACTCCTAAGACGATCACTCCCAACCCGACTGAGGTTACTAAGGTAACTAAAGCTTGTCCACTAGAGAATAAATAGGTTTCCTTCAGAGCTAGAAGCACTAGCCATATAGACCATATAAATATGACCAGCCAGAAGGTATCATAGATCAATACCTCCAGATCTCCAAAGACGGAGGATAAAATAGTAATAGGAGCGATAAATATCTGAGGGATGAAACTCACCCCTAGAGTTATAAAGAGATTCAAGGAGGTGCCTTCCCCTCCCCAAGCCTCAGCAACAAAGTGAAGGATAGCGGCTCCTATAAACCATATTAATAGCAAGGTTATGAACTTAGCCAGAAGGCCGATAGTAAGAGATATTTGAACCGTAGGAAGATTAAGTTCCTGCTTAAATAGGGAGCCAACAGTCTGACTTAATAGAGCTAGTAGCACCAAAAACATCACCTTGAGAAATGATCTTTCCTCAGTAACTCGGCGCAGTGCTCGGGAGGGAGAAGTTAATGTCTCATAAACTAAGTCTAACATAATTGCCTCCTAGCTAAGGAGCATAACGATACTCAAGGGTGACTCCTTCGAGTTTCAGAGATGAGAGAGGTGAATAGTGAGTTTCCATCCGAAGCATATCAAATAGCCAACGTAAATCCCACTCCTCAGGGAGCACATAAGGTTCTATCCCCGCCAGATCAGCCGCAAGTTGGACCGCTTCCTGATACCCTCCCAACTCATCTATTAACCCCTTCTCCTTCGCCTCTTCCCCAATGAAGATACGACCATCAGCTAATTCTCTGACTTTCTCCTCGTCCATACCGCGTCCATCTACTATAGCCTGGATGAACTGATTATAGGTATTATCTATTATCCCTCGCAACATATCTTTCTCCTCATCCGTCATATCTCGATAAGGAGAGCCTATATCCTTAAATTCCCCACTTTTTATAACCGTGGTTTCGATCCCGATCTTCTTATATAGCTCCTCGAATTTATTGAAGGTCATTATCACTCCAATGCTACCAGTCAAGGTCCCTGGATTAGCGATGATCTTATCGGCAGCACAAGCGATATAATATCCACCCGAGGCCGCCATATCTCCCATAGAAGCTACTATTAACTTCCCCTTTTCCCGGGCCCTAAGGATAGCTTCATATACCTCCTGAACAGCCGCAATCGTCCCTCCGGGGCTATCTATCCTCAGCACTATCGCCTTTACCCGAGAATCCTCCTCGGCTCGCTCCAATCGTTTTATAATACTATCCGAACCAACGGTAATACCGAACAATCCCCTCTGATCTATCCCCCCAGCTATAGACCCATAGATACGAATCACCTTTATCCCTTCTTTGCCAGTTGGAAATATCTCCGTTCGAGATATCTCCCTAAGATAAGAAGGATATCTCGGAGCTTTCTCGGCTCGAGTGAAGATGAGATATATACCTGCTGATATAGATAGCAGACAGGAGGCTAATATTATTCCTGCCCATAATCTTCTTCCCATTGCAGATCTCCTCTTAATCCTATCAGATTGTTCAATAAAATTATATCACTATTAACAGTTATTGTCAACCATTAGTGGATTAAAAATAGGGAAGTATGTAAAATTTCGTGCTAGTAGATTTTCACTAAGAAGTCAAGATATGATTCTCCCCTCACCCTATCCCTCTCCCCTTGTGGGAGAGGGATAGGGTGAGATTGAACTAAAGCCCTTTAGTTCCCCCTCCCTCGATGGGAGGGGGGGAGGGTGATTTAAGGGAAGTTCAATTTCCCAGCACGGAGTTTTACATGCTTACGCTCGATTACGTCGATCTTCCAGTTTCTATCCCTTAAACCTAGAATTTCTAATATAATAGTTGATCTTTTTCCCTATTTATGTTATTATCTAGCTATGCTAGTATTGACTCACATAACATAGTGAAGAGGATATAAAAATGTTAGCTAAGCGTATAATCCCCTGTCTTGATGTTACCGCGGGAAGGGTAGTGAAAGGAACGAAGTTTTTGAACTTAAGAGATGCTGGTGATCCAGTTGAATTAGGAAAATTCTACGATGAACAAGGGGCAGATGAGCTAGTCTTTCTCGATATAACCGCCTCCTCTGATGCTCGAGGGATTATGTTGGATGTGGTGAGAAGAACATCGGAGACCGTCTTTATCCCCTTCACTGTAGGAGGAGGGATCCGGACAGTCGAGGACTTCCGCCAGATATTGAAGGCGGGAGCAGATAAGATAGCGATCAACACCGCGGCGGTGCAGAATCCCCAGTTGATAAGCGAGGCGGCAAAGAGGTTCGGGAGCCAATGCGTGGTAGTACCTATCGATGCGAAGGGGCATCCCAATGAGCCCGATATGCCCCGCTGGGAGGTATATATTCACGGAGGGAGGACTCCTACTGGAATAGATGCCCTTGAGTGGGCAAAGAGGGCGGAGAGGCTAGGAGCAGGAGAGATACTTCTTACCAGTATGGATACGGACGGAACTAAGGAGGGATATGATATTCCGCTTACGAGAGCGATCTCCGAAGCCGTTCAGATCCCAGTTATCGCCTCTGGAGGAGCGGGGAAACCCGAACATCTATACGAGGTGTTAGTTGAGGGCAAAGCAGATGCAGTTCTAGCCGCCTCTATTCTGCACTACGAGGAGTACACAATTGAATATCTGAAGAGATATCTAGCGGAAAAAGGAGTGAATGTTAGGTTATGAAAGCTATAGATGAGATATTCGCCAAGGAAAAGCTGGTACCAGCTATCGCCCAAGATTATGAGACTGGGGAGGTGCTGATGCTCGCTTATATGAATAAGCAATCCTTCGAGAAGATGCTGGAGATAGGAAAAGCTTGCTACTGGCGTCGCAGTACCAATAGGCTTTGGCTAAAAGGAGAAGAATCTGGGCACTTCCAAGCGGTGAAGGAGATATATGTTGACTGCGATCCCATCGATACCATCCTGATAAAAGTTCTTCAGAAGGGGGGAGCATGTCACACTGGATATAGGAGTTGTTTTTATCGGCGATTTAACTCCGAAGGAGAGTTCGAGGTAGTAGGGGAGAAGGTATTTGATGCTGAAGAAGTTTATGGAAAGAGATGATCAATAAAAAAACTCAGATTTAGCAAGGAGGATATCGAGAAGGAGAAAAGTGAAACCACTAATTTTATAATCGGCGAGCGAGGAAATTGCTAAATGAGAATGACTGAATTAGGGAAGATAAAAATTAGATTATTTTTTTGACAAAAATCAATCTCTATGATATAATATCACATAATCATATCGAAACAGATTCAAATTAGATCGGAGCTGGATATGAGCGTAAAAGGGAGGTGATATATAGCCAGATAGATGAGAAACTAGATGTTCAGAAGTGTATTTAAGATGTAATTTCAAAATTTAAAGGAGGTTGAAGAAGTGAGAAAGGTTGTATTTTTGGTAGGAGTAACTTTGCTTATTTTGGCTCTGACCCTGAGCTCCGCCGCGGCTAAAACAAAGATAGTTTATTGGCATACCCATGGTGGTAAATATAAAGAGGTCACCGAAGCTATAGCCGCAAAGTTCTCGGAGATGAATCCTGATATCGAGGTGGAGCCAAAATTTGTGGCTTATGGAGGAGGTTTCCAATCCTATGATAAACTATTAGCTGCTATTGCTGCTGGCGATCCTCCTGATGTTTCCCACTTCGAGAGATCATTAGTAGTTGACTGGGTTGCGTCCAAAGCTTTTATGCCTCTAGACGATTATTTAACCGACGAGGAGAAATCGGGAGAGATGTTCCTCCCTGCCGCTTGGAGAGAGGTTGCTCTCTTTGATAAAGTTTGGGCGATGCCCTTTAATACCGATATTCGAGGATTCCTCTGGAACAAAGGGCTGTTCAAGAAAGCCGGGTTAGATCCTGATATCCCTCCCAAGACCCTAGAGGAATTGGATGCCTTTGCCGAGAAGACAACTAAGTATGATGAGACTGGAAAGAAGGTCGAGGAGATCGGGTTTATCCCCTGGACTGGAAACTGGTACTTCCCTGCTTGGAGCTGGACCTTCGGAGGAAAGCTTTATGATTATGATACCAGGAAAGCTACCTTCACCGATCCCGAGAATCTCGCCGCTCTGGAATGGATGGTCTCCTATGCAAAAAAATATGATATAGAGGTTGTAGCTAGCTTCAGCGCAGGATTTACGGGAGGAGTTAGTGATCCCTTCTTTATGGGCTTCTTGGCAATGGAGGCTAATGGTAACTGGCAGATAGGGAATATGAAACAGTATGCTCCTGATATAGACTACGGAGTTGCTGAAGTTCCTCATCCTCCCGGAGGAACTAATGGGACTTGGTGCGGAGGTTTTTCGCATGTTGTTCCCAGAGGAGTAAAGCATCCTGACGAGGCCGCCAAGTTTGTCAGATGGATGGGAAGCAAAGAGGCTCAAATGATATGGTATAAAGAGTTAGTATCCACCCCAACTAATATCGAAGCTCTTAAAGAAGCCATAGAAATAGCTGAGCCTAAGGATAGGATCTTTATGGAGCAGTGGGAGATAGCTAATGGTCGTTATCCTCTCTGGATGCACTTCTTCCTGGAATGCCTACCTATGGTGGAGAACGCTATTCACTTCAAGAAGACCCCCGAGCAAGCCCTTGCTGATACTCAGGCGATCGTCCAAAGAGGTTTGGATGAGCTCTTTGCTAGTATGGAAGAATAAGGGGAAAGTAAATTATCAGTGGTTGCCGGCTCTCCGGCAACCACTATATTAATCTCTATCGCTCTTGACCTCACTCCTTTCCGAGGGATAGGACGAGTTACCTTAAGTAATAATTGGTTATTCTTAGTTTTTCGCTAGTGAGTTCAAGGTATATCCCCCTCACCCTATCCCTCTCCCACGAGGGGAAAAAGGTAACTTTTTTAACCGTGAGTTCTATTTGAAGCAAAAAGTTACCTTTTAGGGAACATTGAGATAAGCTTGCTCTCTTTATTTCCCCTCCCTCGATGGGAGGGGTTAGGGGAGGGTGATTACTATACTTCGTATTAGAAACCACTTAAACTGGAAGTGAATAACCTCAACTGAGAGGAGAGAATATTTGATGGCTAAGAGAAAGAAAATGTCCCAAATGCAGAAATTCGCCCTTAGAGACGGATTGGTCTTTGCCTCCCCCTATATAATCGGATTCTTCGGATTCACTCTCTATCCGATCATCGCCTCGTTATACTACAGTTTTACCAAATATACCGTTTTAGCCCCTCCCAAATGGGTAGGATTGCTCAATTATAAAAGGATGTTCTTCAGTCCTGAAGATGCTCTATACCGCTACTCCATGTATAACACTCTCTATTATAGCGCTTTTGCTATCCCCTTAGGATTAGTGGTTGGTATCTCTATTGCCTTGTTACTGAATATGAAAGTAAGGGGGATGGCTATCTATCGAACTATCTATTATCTTCCTTCGATAGTTCCCATCGTAGCTAGCTCCGTCCTCTGGCGATGGATCCTGAATCCCCAATGGGGAATATTAAATGCCGCTTTGGAGAAAATTGGAATACCTGGGCCACCGTGGATCGCCTCGCCGGAGTGGTCAAAACCTGCTATCATATTAATGAGTTGTTGGGCAGTAGGAGGAGCAATGGTGATCTATCTAGCAGGACTACAAGATATACCAAAGGAGCTATATGAAGCCGCCGATATAGATGGAGCGAATTCGTTCCAGAAGATTATAAATATAACTATACCTATGCTCACTCCTACTATATTTTTCAATTTAATAATGGGACTTATAGGGGCTTTCCAGTTCTTCGCTCCTGTATATATTTTAACTCAAGGTGGCCCAGCGGATTCGACTACTTTGTATGCTTTTCACTTATATAAGACGGCCTTTGCTTACTTTAGGATGGGATATGCCTCAGCTATGGCTTGGATATTGTTTCTTCTAATCGCCTTTTTTACCCTTATACTCTTTAAGACCTCAGCTAGATGGGTATATTATGGAGGGCAGAGATAAATGGAAAGAGTTACAACTAGAAAAAAAAGGATAATTTGGAAGAGAATTTTAGGGAGGATTCTAGCTCACCTGATTTTGATCGGCCTAGGAGTGATATTTTTCTTCCCTTTCTATTGGTTAGCTAGCACGTCTATGAAACCCGATCCAGAGATATTTGTCCTCCCTCCCAAGTTGATACCCTCGAGGTGGCTGTGGTCTAACTATGTTAAGGCGGTAAATTTCTTTCCCTTCTTTCTCTATCTGAAAAATACTCTGATTGTTTCTGGAGCAAGTATGGTGGGAGCAGTATTTTGCTCGGCCGCGGTGGGCTACAGCTTTGCCCGGATAAGATGGCCCGGACGGAATATCGTCTTCGGAATTATGCTTTCAACCTTGATGCTTCCCTTCCAAGTTAGAATGATTCCTCTATTTTTACTATTCAAGCGCATAGGCTGGATAGGGACATTTCTTCCCTTGACTGTTCCTGCTTATTTTGGGAATCCATTCTTTATCTTTCTCTTACGCCAGTTCTTCCTCAGTTTTCCATTTGAGCTATCGGACGCGGCGAAGATAGATGGTTGCTCTGAGTATGGTATCTTTTGGAGGATACTCCTTCCCCTCTCCAAACCAGCGTTAGCTACTGTAGCTTTATTCCAATTTATCTTTAGCTGGCAGGATTTTATAGGACCTCTGATTTATCTGAGTGATACGAAGACGTATACCTTATCCCTAGGATTACAACAATTTCTAACTGAACATGGTGCGGAATGGGCCTTATTAATGGCTGCCTCAACTTTGACTACGCTCCCGATAATCATCTTGTTCTTCTTTGCTCAGCGAACCTTTATTCAGGGAATAACCTTAACGGGGCTAAAGGGGTGATATAGTTTTTCTTTCCCAACCTGATTTCCCCCTCACCCTACCCCTTTCCCACAAGGGGAGAGAGAACATAATTGAGAGGAGTTAGGGGAAGGTGAGTTAGAAACCTAATCTGCTCTCGAACACTTCAGACAGAAAATTTTGAAACTACCTGAAGTTGTCAAAGTCAGATATAAATTAGGTTTTTCTCTTGATAGCTATCTTCCTCTCCACTTCCTCTAGGATCGCTTGATGTAACTCTGGGGTAGAGGTAGCTATACAAGATCGGATATTATCGAGCTTATTGTCCAGCAATGACATATCCTGCAAACTATTCCCATAAGCATCAGTTATTACTGCTCCAGCTTCGGAGATAAGAAGGGTAATCGCCGCTAGATCGTAGGGGAATAGGCCGAGGATGCTTCCTGCGCCAGAGCGACGAAAATATATCCCGGTTTCGGGGAAATCTCGTAGGAGTCGATTCCCAACATCGACATAGGCGTCAAGTTGCCCAGTGATAATTCTGGTTAGGGAGAAGCAAGAGCTACAGAAGGCGAACATCCCTCCTCGAACTGAACATAGATCCATCAACTCCGTAAGAATCTCACAGACTAAGGCGCTTGGTCTCCCACAAAATTCCACACTCCAAGCCATATTCTCCAAGCTCTGTTTTTCGGATAGTCTGGGAGGATTTACCTCACCATCCTCTATTATCTTCACCCCCTCTCCTACCGCTGTTATAAAGGTTCTATCCGCCTTTAGTTCGGTGATACAGGCATGTTTTACATCTCTAATACAAGGGGCTTCTTTATAATCAGCTAGAGCGACTGAGACAACGCAGGACTCTAATCCCGCCAAAGCTGATCTAGTGCCATCAATGGGATCTACTATAAGGATGCGTCTCGGATTTGGGACGAGCTCAACCAATCCTTTGTCCTCTGAGTAGAAGGCAAGGGGTAACTCGCGCTCTTTGACAAAATCTACTAGAGCCTGTTCCGCGACTTCGTCTATCTCAAAGGTGAGATCGCCACTGGCCGCAATCCCCTTAGTCCTTCTACTCTCAACTTTGCCTAGGAGAGGCCGAACCTTTTCCCTAATGGTTTGAGCTAATTCAAAGACTATATCCCTCTCATCCATCATACGCCTTTCTTGCTTCTAGATTCCTTGGCCAATAGGGATTTAATGATAATTATATCCTCATCGGTATAATTATCTCCAGCTTTGGAGATCTTGAGTCTTCCTTTCCTCTTCAATTTCTCTATGAGCTTAGGATCAGCCCCAGTTATCTTAGCCACCTGGTTCACATCATATATCTCCATCTCCATCACTCACCCTATTTTCTAGGAACTTAATTTATTTTAGGCTATTTATCACCTGGTCGATAGTTGTTCTTATCTTCTCGTAGTTATCGACAGGAGTAGAGATCACCAAGGCAATAACAGCGTTCCCCTTAGGCAGTGCATAGCCAAGTATATAGTAATTTTTCTTAATCTCTGGGGCCGCAGGAAGTCCCTGAGTTTGGACAACTGCTATCGCCCCTTGCGCCCCTTGAGGATAATTCTGAGGTTGGGTGATTATCTGAAAGCCTGGCATCTGCATAGATTGTATCTCAGAGATACCTTCGTTGAGGTATTGAGTGACTCCTCCTGCAGGAAGAACATCGTAGGATATATATATTTCCGAGAGGGTGGATTTATCTATGAAATATACTTCATCCTCTGTCTCCTCGGCCTTCTGCCATCCCGAGGGGATGTTGGCGCTGAAGTAGCCCTGCGGATTATTATAGGTAGTAAATCCTCCCGGAGGTTGAACAGGCTCAGTGGGAACGGTAACAGCTTCTCCAGTCAGCTTAAAGCTATTTATGATCTCCTTGAAGAGAGGCTCCTCCTCCGCATAGAGGGAAGCACTGGTCTCACAGACCACACTGAAGCCATAATTCCCCTTCACGGCATAGACCTCCAGAGTCTTAGTGGGATATTCCTTCCCATCTTGCCCCACAAAATCATAGGTATAGCTACGAATGAAGCCCTTCTCCCCACTGGAGAGAGTTATCGGGTCCATAGATAGTTCTTGGTAATTTTTATGCTTATTCCTCAGCCAGTTTCCTGTTCCCTCGACATACTGATCTAGGGCGACATTAGCTTGAAGTGCTTCCCTTAGGACAAGGAAATAGGTAACAGAGCCATCATCAGCACTAAAGACGATGTTCTCCTCAGGAGGAGAAGTATCCCAGCCCTTAGGATAGGAGATCGAGAAACCACTCTGGGGATCACTATGCACCTCAAGCTCGAATTTAGCTCCGATCGTCGGTGGTTTTTTCCGCAATCCTTCCGAAACAACAGCAGGAGTTGTGAACTTGAAGCTCTCTATTACCCC
>CAZSTA010000132.1:0-10142 GCA_964609495.1 uncultured bacterium
CCTCCCCTAGCCCCTCCCGTCAAGGGAGGGGGAACTAAAGAGATCGAGCTTATCTCGATGTTCCCTAAAAGGTAACTTTTTTGCAGTCAATAGAACTCATGGTTAAAAAGTTACCTTTTCCCCTTGTGGGAGAGGGATAGGGTGAGGGGGAGAATCACATTCCCCAGCACAAAGTTTTACATGCTTACCTGGTTCTTAAAGGCACTTGACAAAGGCTTTAAATTGTGGTAGTATTATACGGCTACTGATAGTTATTTATCGGAGGAGGTAGATCTGTGAAAGTAGGTGTGTTAACTGGGGGAGGAGATTGCCCTGGGTTAAATGCTGTTATTAGAGCGATAGGCTGGAAGGCTATAGACTACTACGGGTATGAAGTGATCGGGGTAATAGATGGTTGGGCAGGACTGCTCAAGGGCGAGGTCAAGCCTTTGGATAAAGAGGCAGTATCAGGAATACTCCATCTGGGAGGGACTATCTTAGGAACCTCTCGTACTAATCCTTTCAAGTCGGAGGATGGACCTAGTAAGGTTATTGATAATTTTAGGAAACTTGAATTAGAAGCTTTGATCGCAATCGGTGGGGATGATACTTTAGGCGCGGCTAATAAATTATATGATATGGGATTACCCATAGTAGGGGTCCCCAAGACTATAGATAATGATCTTTCCTGCACTGATTATACTTTTGGCTTTGATACTGCGATTAATACTGCCACCGAGGCTATAGGAAGATTACACAGCACTGCGGAGGCTCATCATCGAGTAATAGTAGTAGAGGTTATGGGAAGACATGCGGGTTGGGTAGCACTGATGTCGGGATTAGCTGGGGGAGCTGATTATATCTTAATTCCAGAGTTTGAGCCTGATATAGATGATATGTGTAGGGTCATTAAAAAGAGGTTGGATAGGAATAAGCTATTCAGCATTGTAGTTGTTTCTGAAGGCACTAAGCTCGAGGGAGATAAACTTGTTCTTCAGGATGTCGAGCTTGATGATTATGGGCATGTTCGCTTAGGTGGTATCGCGAAAGTTATCGCTCAGGAAATCGAAAGGCGAACGGGGGTAGAGACTAGAACCGTGGTCCTTGGTCATGTCCAACGAGGAGGACCTCCGACCGCATTCGATAGGATATTAGCCACTAGATATGGTATTGCGGCTATAGATCTAGTAGCCAAAGGCGAGTTTGGGAAGATGGTGAGCTTACAGGGGAATAAGATAGTTTCTGTGCCTCTGGAGGAGGCTGTAGCGGAGACCAAAGCTGTAGATCTTGAGATGTATGAGATCGCTAGGGTGTTCTTTGGTTAAGATTCCTCCATTTGTTAAAAGGTTGAGGTTAAGCTTTTTCCGAAAAGCTTACTAGAGCTTATCTCTGTGGGTATTTGTAATCGAGCGGATTAGGGGATTCCGTCTTCATTATCTTTGTTAAATCACCGGGAATTTTAAAATTTCTTAAGGAAAGGAAGGAGGAGATCGGCTTAAAGCCGAAATACTTATGTCACTAGTAACAAGTAAAGAACTTTTGGAGAGAGCTAAAGAGGAAGGTTATGCGATAGGAGCATTTAACGCTAATAACCTGGAGAATGTTCAAGCTGTGGTGGATGCTGCGGAGGAGGAAAAAGCCCCTGTTATCCTCCAGATCAGCCAAGGCGCTATCAGATATGCTGGATTGGAACAGGCGGCCTCGATGGTGAAGATCGCGGCGGAGTTGGCTAGTGTTCCAGTGGTCTTACATCTGGATCATGGGACCGACTTCAATCAGAATGTTAGATGCTTAAGAGCTGGTTTTACCTCTCTGATGTATGATGGCTCAAAGACGCCCCTCGAGGATAACATAGCGGTTACCTCCAGGATAGTGGAGATCGCTCACGCCTGTGATATCCCTGTAGAAGCAGAATTAGGTAGAGTCGCTGGCACCGAGGATAAATTTACTCCTGAGGAGATAGAAGATCTCAAAACCAAGCCTGACCAAGCCGCTGCTTTCGTGGAGAGAACTCAATGCGATTCCTTAGCTGTTGCGGTAGGGAGCGTCCACCGTATGAAGACTCGGGAGGCGGTTTTGGATATCGATCGGATCAAGGGAATTAAGAAGGAGGTTAATGTCCCTTTAGTCCTTCATGGATCTTCGGGGGTTTCTCTCGACAGCATCAAGGAGGGAGTAGCCGCTGGGATCTGCAAGGTGAACGTTGCTACTAGGATCAGCATGGCTTTCCTCGAAGGCATCAAGACCGCTTGGGATAAGAACCCCGATGACTTCGATTTTAGAAAATTCTTCCGGGTAGGGAAGGCTAACGCCACCAAAGTAATAAGGAGTTATATTCAAATTCTCGGCTCTAGTGGTAAGGCTTTCTAGTTTTCGGTTGCTCTTGACTGTCTGAGGTAACTCAGCAGTCAAGAGTTTATCCACAATAAATTAAAAGTGAAAGAAGTTAACAATTACGATGATTACAAGTTATTAAGACCTTGGGATATAAGAGCTGAGGAACAACATCTGGTTCTGATCGATGAGAAAGATGAGGAAGAACACATATCTTGGAGCGAGATAAAACGGGCGTTGACTATTGGGGGAGAAGAAGAGAATAAAACCTTCATTTTCGTTGAGCGTGAGGGAGAGAAATTTTCTATCGAGCTTAACTACTACTATTATGAGAATTATGAGATTTTAAGAGAGGAGATAAGGAAGCACATCGGTCATATCGAATGGGAATGGTTTTGGTTTCCCAAGGTCAGAGAGGAAGAAGATGATGTTCTAGGTAAATACATAAAGAGGTATCTAATTCCTATCATCATCTTCTTAGGAGTGATGATGTTGGGGCTGTGGATGTTAATAAATGTGATGAAAGGACTTTCCGATCTGCGTTGAGGGGAAGATTCGCTCCGTCGCTTAAGGCTGGATGATAAAAGGCGAAGCGATGCGATATCACTTCGCCTTCGAATTCAATTTTGGTGCCGAGAGTCGGAGTCGAACCGACATGGGCTGTAAGGCCCGGTGGATTTTGAGTCCACTGCGTCTACCAATTCCGCCATCCCGGCTTTGATCATATTATATCGTAACTTTCTGGTTTTGTCAAGAGGTTTTTTATCTTAAATTTCAGTGGAATATATGAGTCGTGAACAGAGAGGCAGATTGGATAAGTGAAGCTCTAAGTGAGTATAAAGCGGCTGAAGTCCTCTTTAAGGCAGGTTATTATTCTTGGTGCTGTTTCACTTGTCAGCAGAGTGCTGAGAAGGAGCTAAAGGCGATACTGGAGCATTTTCACAATCCAAGAATTGGGCGCAATTTAGTATCCTTAGTCGAAGAGGTAGAAAAATATAACTCTGTTCCAGCTTCCCTATCTCAGGCTTGTTATGTCTTAAACAGATATTATGTAGCTACTCGCTATCCAGATGCCTTCACAAGTGGTGCTCCAAAGGATATGTTCTCTGAACTAGATGCGGAAGCAGCTTTAAGATATGCGAAGGAGATAATCGAATTCGCCAAGAATATCTTATGATAAGCGATATTACTTGCCTCCAACAGTTGAAGGACAGACCTCATATCTCCTCTCTGAGAACCTATCTTTCCTCTCTGGAAGAGTTGAAAGGAGAGTTAGTGGCTTGCGTGATTCTATTTGGTTCGATGGCTAGAGATAATTATTCTTACGATAGCGATTATGACTTGCTCATTATCTTAAAAGATAAGACTGACCAGCGTTTTATCGATAGAATTTATGATTACTCGCTCCTCTCCGAAGATGGTTGGGTGGAGCCTTTAGTATATACTAAAGAGGAGATCGAAAAAATGTTCAGGGATTTCAATCCTCTTATACTTGATGGACTGAAAGATGGGAAAGTTCTGAAAGATGATGACAACTTTTGGAGGGGATTGAAGGACAGATTTTCAAAGCTAATGGGGGATAAGATCATCGAACCCGAACATCAGGGATGGAAGATAAATATTTAAATTTTTAAAGGAGGTGATTATTGGGAAAGCAAAGGTGATTCGTATAGAAGAAGATTAGAGGAATTTCAACAATTAAATTGACAAGGGGGTATCTTAATTGAAGAAAGTATTATTTATCCTAACTCTAGTAGTAGGTCTTAGCCTTCTGCTATCGTCGGCTTTTGCCGAAGAACCAAAGTATGGCGGGACCTTGGTCTTCGCTCGAGGCGGAGACTCGGTGAGATTAGATCCTGCCGATATAACCGATGGAGAATCAGTCAAAGCCTGTAACAATATCTATGACACTTTAGTCAAGTATAAAGAGGAAAGTACTGAGGTAGAACCCTCTTTGGCTACTTCCTGGGAGACCTCTGAGGATGGCACAACCTGGATTTTCCATCTCCGGGAGGGAGTCAAATTCCACGACGGGACTCCCTTTAACGCTGAGGCTGTGGTGATCTCCTTAGAGAGACAGCTTAAGGAGGATCATCCCTATCATTTCGAGGGTTCTGATTTCGCTTATTGGGGCTATATGTACCCCGATGTGGAGAGCGTTTCTGCTGTGGACGATATGACGGTCAAAATTACTTTGAAGGGTCCAAATGCTTCCTTCCTATCCAATATGGCCATGTTCCCGGTGTCGATCGTCAGTCCGGCCGCTTTGGAGAAGTATGGAATAGATATAGGGACTCACCCAGTTGGAACTGGTGCCTTCAAGTTCGTGGAGTGGATCAGGGATGATCGTATTGTCCTAGAAGCCAATGAGGATTATTGGGCTGGACGTCCTTATCTCGATAAGCTTATCATCAAGTCGATCCCTGACAATACGGTGCGTTGGCTGGAGCTGAGAACTGGCTCTGTCGATTGTATAGATGGGATCAACCCCGATGATATCGCCTATATCCAGAGGGATGCCAACCTAGAATTACTCCAGCAACCAGGGATGAACGTTGGCTACTTAGCGATGAACTTCGATATGCCTCCCTTCGAGAACAAGTTGGTTCGCAAGGCTGTTAACCACGCGGTCAATAAAAAAGCTTTGATCGATGCTCTCTATCAGGGATTCGCTATCCCTGCTAAGAATCCTATGCCTCCTGTCCTATGGGGCTACAACGATAATATTCAAGACTATGAGTATGATCCTGATAAGGCTAGGGAATTATTAGCCGAGGCTGGTTTCCCCGATGGGTTCGATACGACTCTCTGGGCGATGCCCGTTCCTCGTCCCTATATGCCCCAGCCGATGAAGATCGCCGAGGTTATTCAAGCTGATCTGAAGAAGGTCGGCATCAATGCTAGGATAGTTACCTATGAATGGGGAACTTATCTGGAGAAGACTGAGAATGGAGAGCATGATATGTGCTTGTTAGGATGGATCGGTGATAATGGCGATCCCGATAACTTCATCTATGTTCTTCTCGATAAGGATAACGCTGTTAAGGGGACCGCTGGTAACGTATCTTTCTACCGTAGTGATGAGTTGCATGATGTTCTAATTAAGGCTATCCGAACTTTCGATCAAGCGGAGAGAGCTAAACTTTATATGAAAGCTCAGGAGATAGTCCATGAAGACGCTCCTTGGGTTCCTTTAGCTCATGCTACGAACGTCGCCGCGGTTAAGAAGACTGTTCGCAACCTCCATCTCCATCCAACCGGCAACTGGTGGTTCAATGAGGTTTGGATCAAGTAAGTGATAACTTATCTTCACTGAGAATTTATCTCACCCAGCCCCTCTCCGGGCTTGAGAGGGAGAAGGTAACTTTTTTAATCTTGAGTTCTATTTGAAGCAAAAAGTTGCCTTTTAGAGGGGTTGGGTGAGGTAACCTTCCGAATCTCCTATTAGGAGGAAATCCGAATTTGACGCAATATGTATTGAGAAGATTTATGATGGTTCCCATAGTATTGGTAGGGGTATCTATACTAGTT
The DNA here is from genome assembly GCA_964609495.1 of uncultured bacterium. Lineage (GTDB taxonomy): Bacteria > CAZSTA01 > CAZSTA01 > CAZSTA01 > CAZSTA01 > CAZSTA01. The sequence continues at coordinate 5,845 of CAZSTA010000132.1, forward strand.
TTCCTGATGATTCACCTAACTCCAGGGGATCCAGCCAGAGTTATCCTGGGGGAAAGAGCCACCCCCGAGGCGATGGCTAGATTAAGGGAACGATTAGGGCTGAACGATCCTTGGTATATCCAGTATTGGCGATTCGCCTCGAATATACTAAGAGGGAATCTCGGACGATCTATAAAGACGAACGAGTCGGTCTCTGTTGAGATAAAAGCTAGATTCCCCGCTACGATAGAGTTGGCTATAGCCAGCATAATCTTCGCCAGCTTAGTGGGGGTTACCGCAGGAATATTATCGGCTACCAAGCAGTACTCATTATTTGATTATATAAGTATGTTAGTGGCCTTGATCGGAGTATCGATGCCCATCTTCTGGTTAGGACTTATGCTCATTCTTAACTTCTCGGTGAAGAGAATGTGGTTCCCCATATCGGGGCGAATAGGCATAAGCATAGATCTTAACATTATTACCAACTTTTATATCCTAGATAGCCTACTTACGAGAAACTTCGCGGCGCTAAAGGATGTTCTGCATCATCTAGTTCTTCCTGCCGTTGCTCTGGGAACTATCCCTATGGCGATCATCGCTCGTATGACCAGATCGAGCCTCCTTGAAGTTTTAAGACAGGATTATATAAAGACCGCTCGAGCTAAGGGATTGCGGGAGAGAGTAGTTATCAATAAGCACGCTCTTAAAAACGCCTTGATCCCCGTGGTGACGATAATCGGGCTCCAGTTCGGGTATCTTTTGGGGGGAGCGATCTTGACCGAGACGATCTTTGCTTGGCCGGGGATAGGTTATTGGTTATATCAATCGGTGAGCTTCCGAGACTTCCCAGCGGTGCAGGGGGGAGTCTTATTGGTGGCTTTCAGCTTTGTCCTGATAAATATTATAGTTGATATATCTTATGCATTCTTAGACCCGAGGATCAGATATGATTAAAGAGGAAACCATCACCGCAGAAAAAGAGGTCATTGGGAGAACGAGTTTATATCGAGATGCTTGGCGGAGATTAAGGAGAAATAAGTTGGCTATGTTAGGAGGGATTATAATTCTTGCCTTTATTTTATGTGCAATATCTGCTCCCCTCCTAGCCCCTTATGATCCTTATGAACAAGATTTATATAAACGCCTTAAGCCACCTGGCTCAGAGAATCTCCTTGGGACCGATGATTTCGGACGCGATCTATTGAGCAGGATCATCTATGGCTCTCGTCTCTCGCTGATGATCGGTGTTATCTCGGTGAGCATAGCTCTGACCGTCGGCGTTACTCTAGGACTTATCTCAGGATACTATGGGGGAGCAATAGATTCCTTGATTATGAGAATTATGGATATAATGCTCGCCTTTCCAGCGATACTATTGGCGATCGCGATCGTAGCTACTTGGGGGCGTCCAGGATTAGCCAAAGCAATGGTCGCGGTGGGAATCGTGGCTATTCCTCCTTATGCTCGTTTAGTTCGTAGCTCTGTTCTCTCCGTTAAGGAGAAGGAATACATAGAGGCGGTTAGATCTTTAGGGGCTAAGGATCTGCGAATCATCCTCCTCTCCGTTCTTCCCAACTGCTTTGCGCCTATAATCGTCCAAGCTACTTTAGGGATCGCTAGTGCCATTCTAGATGCGGCTGGTCTAAGCTTTTTAGGTCTTGGGGCTCAACCTCCGATACCAGAGTGGGGAGCTATGTTAAATGGAGGAAGAACTTTAATTATAAAAGCAGGCTGGGTAGTTACTTATCCAGGAATAGCTATAGTTCTTGCTGTGCTTGGCTTCAATCTATTCGGAGATGGCCTTCGCGATGCCCTAGATCCAAGGTTGAAATATTAGCTGTTAATGGGAGCGTCGTAAATGTTACAGACAAATATTATCTATTGCGGTGATAATATCAAAAAGCTGAAAGAGATACCAGATGAGAGTATAGACTTTATTTATATAGATCCCCCTTTTAACTCTAATCGCAACTATGAGATTTTTTGGGGAGATACAAAGGAAAAGCGAGCTTTCGAGGATAGATTCGGTGATGCTATTCATTACATTAATTGGATGAGACCAAGAGTTATGGAGCTTTATCGCGTGCTAAAAAAATCGGGAAGTTTCTACTATCACTGCGATTGGCATGCTAGTCATTACGTTAAGATATTATTAGATGAGATATTTGGATATAATAATTTTCAAAATGAGATTATTTGGTGCTATAAAACAGGAGGGGCTACCAAAAGGCGTTTTGGTAGAAAACACGATACGATATTCTTCTACACAGAAACCTCAGGGTATATCTTTAATCCTCAGAAAGAAAAATCTTATATGATGCACGAATATGGATTTAAAAAGAGTGATTTTCAAAAGGATGAACACGGACAGTATTCTTGGGTTATAGCAAAAGATTGGTGGGAGATACCAGCTATAGGCTCGGCAACTAAAGAACGATTAGGCTACCCGACCCAAAAACCGGAAAAGTTATTAACCAAAATTATAAAAGCAAGTAGTAACGAAGGAGATGTAGTATTAGACGCTTTTTGTGGTTGTGGGACCACTATCGCAGTAGCTCATAGATTAAAAAGAAGATGGATAGGGATTGACATATCTCCAACCGCTTGTCGTGTTATAGCAAAACGCCTTAGAGATAGTTTGGGATTAAAAGAAGGGGAAGCTTTCTGGATAAGAGATTTACCAAAGACTGAGGAGGAGTTAAGAAAATATCCACCCTTCGAGTTCCAAAATTGGGCTGTTAATGCTTTAGGTGGTATTCCAAGTAGGAGAAGGGTTGGAGATATGGGTATAGACGGTAGGATTTATCCAGTTGAGGATGTCCAAAGAGAGAAGAGGGAAGAGAGGGATTTATTTGGTGAGATAGATAGATATTTCCCAGTTCAAGTAAAACAACAAGACAAGGTTGGACGACCAGCTATAGACAGTTTTGAAACAGCGATGAGACGTGATAAACGTAATAAGGGATTTTTCGTAGTCTTTAGCTTTACAAAGGGGGCACTTAGAGAAATAAAGAGAGTAATGAGGAAAGAGGGATTAGAAATAATACCTATTACAGTGAGAGAGATTCTAGATGAGGAACTAAATAATAAGATATAATAAATATAAACTGCTTATCTTCCCTTTAAGGGGAATGATTTTTCATCTTCGACTTTCAAATTTCCAAACCACAAATGGAGGTATGAAAATTGGCAGTTTCAACGTCTGACTTCAGAACAGGTATGGTTATACGAGTGGATGGAGAGTGGCATTCCATCGTTGAATATCAACACGTTAAGCCGGGGAAGGGCTCGGCTTTCATGCGCACCAAATTGAGGAATATAAATACTTCTGCGACGATCGATAAAACCTTTCGCACTGATGAGAAATTCGAGCGAGCTATAGTCGAACGTAAGCCAATGCATTATCTATATTCGGATGATTTCTACCATTTTATGGATACAGAGACTTATGAGAATATCGCTCTAAACGATCTGCAATTAGGGGATGCTCGCCTTTACATAAAGGAGAATATGACAATAGATGTCGTTTTCTGTGATGGCTTGCCGATAGGGGTGGAATTACCTGCCGCGGTTGAATTGAAGGTGATACGGACTGAGCCAGGGGTTAGAGGAGATACGGTTTCTGGCGGATCTAAGCCGGCCACTCTGGAGACGAATACAGTGGTGCAAGTGCCTCTCTTTATAGGAGAGGGAGATATTGTAAAGATCGATACGCGGACAGGTGAATATCTAGGAAGAGCCTAAGAGGATTGTTATGAATTTAGAGGAGATAAAGGAATTAATTAGAATATTTGAACAGGCGGCGATCACAGAACTCGAGATCGAGGAGAGGAACTTCAGGGTAAAGTTGAGTAAGCAATATTCCCTTGTCCCTTCTTCTCAACCTTTTCCGTCTCAGGCAGGAGAAGTCCCCATTACTCAGATAAGTAGAGAGCAGATCGCAGTTGAGACTGATAAAGAGATAAGCGCTGTCCCGGAGGAAAATTATATTACTATCACCGCTCCGATGGTTGGCACTTGTTATCTATCTCCAGCCCCCGGAGAACCTCCCTTCGTTGAGGAGGGAGATGTGCTGGAGGTGGAGCAGACCGCCTGTATCATCGAGGCGATGAAGTTGATGAACGAGAGCGAAACTGAGGTGGCAGGTCGAGTGGTCAAGGTTCTCGTCGAGGATGCCACCCCGGTGGAATATGGTCAAGCTCTATTCTGGATCGAGCCTATTTAAGTAGTTTCAAAAAAGTTTCCTTTACACCCTCCCATCGGGCACTGTAAAAAATAGGATGAAAAAACTCAAAAATTTGCTGAACTGGTGCGAT
>CAZSTA010000133.1:0-10055 GCA_964609495.1 uncultured bacterium
GTGCCTCCGATAAGGAGAACCGCTCCTCTCATAGGCACAAAGGTATATCAGACCAACATAATTGTGATCCCGAAGAAGGTCATAATAGTGCCTGTCTGGGGGACGTTTAGAGTATGGAGGAGAGCGCCTAAGCTCATCTCTGCAACTCCCCAGATCGTTCCAAATAAAGCTATGTAAACCAAATCTCTAGTCTTATACCGCATACTCTCTCCCCTCTCTCGTTACCTCAAGATTTGAAATATCATTACTCCTACTGACTTCACAAACTTCACTTCCTAAGATCCTCATCTTTACAGTGGTCGAATTTTTCCTTCCTCTAACTTAAATATGTTTCGAGCGTATCTGTTTACCAACTCTTGATCGTGAGTTATAAGCAGGATTGTATTCCCTTGTTCATTGAGCTTCTTAGTGAAGTCCATAAACTTAGTCAGATGCCCCCAATCCTGCCCTAAAGTCGGCTCATCCAAGATCAATAAAGTGGGAGTTAAAGCTAGGATAGAAGCCAAAGCCAATCTTTGTTGCTGACCACTGCTTAAAGAGTGAACCCTCTCATATCTCATATCAGTTAAATCCGTAATCGACAGGACTTCCTCTAAACGACCATCAAGAGGAAGCCCAAAGTTATTCAACCCAAAAGTTATCTCCTCCTCAACAGTATCGCAGAAGAGTTGTTCCAAAGGATTCTGTTGGAGCAATCCGATCTCTCTCCCAAAACTCACTTTAACCCCACGTCCAAATACCTTAACCCTTCCGGAATCAGGCTTGAGCAATCCCAAAATGATATGAGCTAGAGTAGATTTTCCGGCGCCATTGTCTCCTACTAGAGCAACGAAATCACCTTTAGCTATCTTCAAAGATAGATCCCTTAAAATAGGTTTATCCCCATATCTGAAGGATATATCCTCCAAAGATACTATTAAATCATCGTTTTGTCTATAGTGGCTTGTCTCCTCTCTATCACCTAATTCAAGAGGCCTTATTCCTAATTCCTCGATCTTCTCCTTCTCGCTGAATACCTCCTGCGGAGCGCCATCTAAAATTAACTTCCCCCTATCCATAACTAATACCCTGTCAGCTAGAGGCGCTACTAGAGAGGTTTTATGCTCTATGATAAAGATGGTGATCTGCTCCTCTTGATTCAAACGGGTTAGAACATCCAAGACCAACTCTGTTCCCTTTCGATCTAAGCTACCTAGAGGTTCATCTAAGATTAGTGTATCAGGATGCATCGCCAAGGTTGCGCCAATTACGACTCGTTGCTTCTCTCCTCCAGAAAGTTCTCTTACCAATTCCTGAGAATAATTTTCGATCCCCACCGCCTCAAGCCCAAACTTCACTTTATCTTTGATTTCCTCATTTGAGAGGGCTAGATTGCGCGGGCCAAAAGATAGCTCTTCCTCGACAGTTCTATTAAATAGCTGAGTCTCTGGTATTTGAAACACTGACCCAACCTTAGTCGCTATATGAGCGACTGAGCTTCCCTCAGTATCTATCCCCTCCACCACCACCTTTCCTTCCACCCTGGCATTTATGATATGAGGTATGAGACCATTTAGACATCGAGCGAGAGTGCTTTTCCCACAGCCAGAAGGACCAGTAAGCAAGACCCATTGCCCAGAAGGAATTCGCAAGGAAAGATCGCTTATCGCGATCTTATCGCCATAACTCACCGTCAGATTCTCAATTTGGATAGCTTGCTTAGGATCTGGAATATTCGATTTCATAAGAAAAAAGCCACCTCCCCGGAGATGGCTTACAATTCAAAACCTCAGATATCTCGATAGGAGAGAGAGATATCCTTGCCAATGGTTGAATTAGCCTCTCCTTTCCAAGCACGAGGAGGTAGGGTCGTTTCCTTCCCTACCCGAAACGGCCAACTAGTCCCTAGGCTACGCCCTTAGGCCTGATGGCTCGGAGAAGCATTAACTCCTATTCTACTGTTATATATTTTAACACAGACCTATCGAAAAGTCAATTCGATCTCACTTCAAAATCTTCACATCTAGCGGTGGAAGATCAACAACTCCCTTTAGCTTATCACCACTTATCAAATCCGTATAAACTCCATCCAATTGAACATACTTGACTTCATGGGTATGATTCATCAAGAAGATTATCTCCTTGCCATCTCCAACTCTCTTATTGACCTCGACTCCATGCGGCACTAGAAACACGGGGGGCTTTACATCAGAACTAAGTAAAAGCCAGCTTATGGCTTTGCGATATAGATCATCCTCGCCGATCGTTCCTACGTAGAACACTCGCCCTTTACCATAGCGATTAAGGGTAACTGCTGCCTCATCGGCATAGTAATCCTGAGTATATTTAGCAACCACTTGAGCAGTCGTAGGCTTCAATATCTCACACCAAACCTTAACCTTATATTCCCCAGGAGAGATTCCCGGATAAACGAAGGAGATCTCATTTGAATGCTCTGGCTCTAGGGAATCGAACTCCTCGACCTCTACTCCCAATAACTCCTTTAATTCTCCGGGCAATGGCTTATCGGTTACTAGATTACTCCAGGTCTTGAAGCCTGCTCGAGGACCCACCACCAGATTTCCTCCCTTTTCAACATAAGAACATAGATTCTTCACGATTCTGTCGTTAAGGATAAGAAGTAGAGGAGCGATCACGACCTTATATCTGCTCAAATCATCCTCAGGATGAATAATATCCATCGGCACATCCATATCATAAACGTGATAATAGTAGCTGAAATAAGCTAAGGCTCCTCCCCGCTCGGCGAACTGCTTATTATGAGGTTGAAGTTCCAATGCCCAACGAGCATCATAATACATGAGTATAGCGACTTCCGATTCGGCGGCTGTTCCCTCTAAAGTATCCTCGATCTTCCTCAATTCTTCGCTGGTTTGCTTGATCTCATCGAAGACTCGACCAGGGCTTCCATCATGCTTGAGGATCCCACTATGATACTGCTCCGATCCTATCCGCGCCGCTCGCCAACGGAAATAGACGATCCCATCCGCACCATGGGCGATATCCTGATAGGTCCATAGCCTCACCTCTCCCGGTTTAGGAGCGGGATTATAAGGTCCCCAGTTCACATTGCCACATTGCTGCTCCATCACCCAGACGTTCTTCTTCTTAATCCCCCACATCAGATCATTAGTCAGCGCTACAATCGCTGGTGTTGCTCCATGAAAGTGATAGTTGTCCCACGAAACAAAATCTAGATCTTCAGCAAGATCGAAATAGTCTATCTCATCGAATAAGCCCATCAAGTTATGAGTGATGAAGTGATGGGGAACTATCCTTCGTAGTATATCTATTTGCAACTTTTGATAGGCGACCACCGAGTCTGAGGAGAAGCGATAGAAGTCCAACAGCAAGCTGGGATTATGCTCGGCGGGCGCCTTCCAGGGAAGCGGTATTTCTTCCCAATCAGTGTAATTGTGACTCCAGAACATAGTTCCCCAAGCCTTATTCAGGGTATCCAGATCTCCATATCTGATCTTCAGCCACTTGCGGAATCCCTCGGCACAGTCTTCACAATAGCAGCGAGTCGTGCTATGATTACCAAATTCGTTATCGGTCTGCCATCCGATCACCCCCGGATTATCCTTGTAATGCTCAGCCATCTTCGTAACGATCTTCTCCGTATACTCCCAATAGATTGGACTGTTGTGACAGTAGTGGCACCTCGTTCCCGGTCCTTTCACTTGACGATTGCTATCGACTGGCAAGATAGAGGGATGCTTATGAGTAAGCCAGGGAGGTGGCGCAGCAGTAGGCGTTCCCAACACCGTTTTAATCCCCTTCTTATCGAGCATTTCGATGATCCGATCGAGCCACCCAAAATCATATCTTCCTTCTTCGGGCTCCATCTTCGCCCAAGCAAATTCCGCCATTCTCACTACGTTAAAATTTAATTCGCTCATCAGTTCTACATCATCCGCCCACCTCTCCTCGGGCCAATGCTCTGGATAGTAATCCGCCCCAAAATACATATAAATCAATCCTCCTTTCAAAGTTTCACCAATGACTAGCGAAGGACTTTTTTAGTTCCGATCGAATATTCTTAAATATTCTTACTCCTCTGATTCCCCGATCTCTACTTGAACTGCGGTAGATATTTGGCGTGGATTCTCAGATAATCATCGAGAATATTCTTAGCGGTATCGATATCATTGATCATAGGATCTAACAAAATCGCCTGAAGGGCAGTCTTCTTGCACCCTTTTACCGCCGCCTCTACTTCCAACTCAGCTATGGTTATCTGATTCCGACATAGATACGCAACAGGCTCGGGCAGATCCCCCATTGCTAATCCGATAGGCCCTTTGCCACTGAGCAATGTCGGAACTTCAACGATAGCGGATTCAGGAAGATTTGTGATATGCCCTTTATTAGGGATATTTAACGCTAACTCATAAGAATTCAGATTCTCGGCGATCCCTAGGATGATCTCAACCGCCCGCTCGCTGCGAACCTCCTTTAGCCCATCGATGGGAACTTTCCCTGAGACCATTCCAGCTATCCTCTCCCAGGTCTTATCCCTCTCCTTCTCTGCGCCATCCCAATCGTAAAGCTCCAATCTATACTTTTCCCAGGGCTTAGTGCGTTGATCGTGGCACCAGGGGAGATACTCAGCCATATGCCCATCCCCAGGAGCAGGGAATATACCAAAAGCATTGAACATCTCTCGGGATAAGGGCATAATATTCTTCATCTCATCGCTCATTATCCTCTTAGCAAAAAGAGGATATAGGTCCTCTCCAGTCTGGGCATTTCTGATATCCAAGATCCAAGTGAAGTGATTGAGTCCCGCGGCTTTAATATCTATCATAGGCACAACCTGTTTCATCAAACTCCTTAAAGCCACCATAACATCTGGAGCTGGAGCTGAGGTCATTTTAGGCTCCTCAAGGAACTTCTTGATCTTCTCTGGAATCGGAATACCTAAATCCTCAGCCAACACCCCTCCCACGATCATATATCCAGCCATAATCTGATGGCAGACCCCGATCGCCTTAACCTTGGTATAGCGAGATAAGGCTAAACAGAGGCGAGGAACTGGATTACTATAATTGAGAAGCCAAGCCTCGGGACATAGCTTCTCCATATCGCGGGCGATGTCCATAAAGATGGGGGTATTCCGAGCCGTTTGGGAGAACGCACCTGGCCCCCCATTTTCCCCTAGAGGCTGACGAACTCCATACTTCAGCGGTATCTCCCAGTCCAGTCTCCAGGTCTTCTCCCTATCAACCGCCACGGAGACGATCACGAACTCTGCCCCATCTAACACCTCTCTCCGATTGGTTGAGCTTTCGATCTTAATCCCAGATCCCCACTCCTTATTCATCCTCTCCGCTAACTGAGTGATGAGCTTTAGTCCTTCGGTGTTTATATCCACTAAAGCTAGAGTACTTCCCTTCAACTTCTCGCACTTCATAATATTGGCTAGATTTCCTAAGCCGAATTGAGCGCTTCCCGCTCCAATAGCTACGATTTTAGTTGGTAACATAACTAATACCTCCTCCTATAAATCTTGCTTCAATTTTTGCGCGACAAGCACGAGCCAAACCGGGAGTCCAGCTCGCGGATTATTTTTCCAATCTAACAGGTCATTGTCAGGTTTCGTCGCGTAGGAAGGTCCTTGCCAAAATCGGGAATATTCACTGGGTTCTTCATATATCCGGAGCAAGGTAAGTCTTGATGAGATCACTGAGTTTATTATGTCACTCATAGTCCAGTGAAAAGTATAGCCCGTTAGTTTCTCTTCTTGAGCTGGATGATTGCGTTTGTGTTTTGTTGCATCGGTATCCTTTACCAGGTAGTCAGATTTGTAAGGACCAGTGTCAAAATACGGTTTTTGCATTTCAATTTTCTTCACCCTATCTTTCCAGGGTCTTTGGAATGGGTGAACATCACAGGATATGAAATGCCCGTTAGGTCTAAGTATACGGCATACTTCATAATAATACCCTATTAGATCGGAGATCCATATTGTTACGCCATTGGTGGCACATGCGAAGTCGAAGCAGTTGCTTTGCACATTCGGCATATCTGAAATATCCGCTCGAACGAATTCGATCTCCAATCCAATATTCTCTGCTCGTTCAGCAGCGATTTCCAATTGCTTTTCAGATATATCGATAGAAGTGACATCGGCACCGAGACCAGCCAAAGCGAATGACGCATAGTTGTCGCCACTGCCCAGAACACATACTGATTTTCCAGACAGGGGTTCTACATATTCTTGTATAAGCTCTAGCACTTTCGGTTCAAATGCTAATTGCGGGTTGATATGACATCTCTTCCAGAATGCATCCTCATCTCGAAGGACTTTCCAGTCATACGATGTAGCATCCCAATACTTTTGATTAGCATAGTGAAAGGTATTCAATTTCCACTTACCCCCTATGTTGTCGAAAGTGCTGTTGACGGGTAGCTTCGCGAGTTATTCATCACTAGATTACTGCAAAATGGCATTTCGCATAACTCGTTTGAAAGTGGACAGTCTTGCCTATCGTAGAGAGCGTATGACGCAGGCAGGCGATTTTTCGCTACACAAATTTCTTCATTGGTTTATTGGGATCAACATCCTCGTCATAGAGGTCAAAACCCAACTCTTCAAAAATACTCTCAAATTCAGTAAACACATTCATAACTACTTTCTTCAAGTGAGGAAAGTTTTGATATTTACCATCAATAATAATTTGGGTAAGTTCGTCAAAGGCTTTTGGTTTGGTCATAAACTCCTTGGATTGTGAGATAAATTGAGAGAGAGTTACGTATGGAGTTTGATTTAAGAGAGATAGAACTCTTAACATATGCAGATATATATCAAATACTAAAAGGGGAATGCCGACTTTATTTTTCTCTACGATCGCATTAAGAACTTTAGCTGTTGACTCTTGGACTTCATGCCAGTGATTGGCGGCATACTTTAAGCACTTTTCTTCTAAGTTCTGGACTTTATACTTACCTAAGCTTTCGATAAATCTTTTGTTGATAATTGGAAGCAATTTGTCTGAGCCTGCTATATACCAATTTTCAGTTACTTCAAGAGTTTCCTCTATATAAGTTTCTTTCGTCATCCAAAGAAGTTCGACTAGCATACCATCGCGAATTTTACCCATACCGCCAATCTTTTTATTCCCTGGCATTTCCCGAACAAAGGCAATCAGTTCTAAATCGGAATAATCGAGATCCTCACCTCTGGTATAAGACCCCTGAGCAGCAAGAGCGATAAGATTCCCGCCAAACTTCTTCTTTATCAAAGGAATCATTTCTTTGATAACTTTTTCTCTATCTTCGTGAGAATATTCTTTGAGACCTTGCATAAAAGGTTTCCAATCTTCCTCTATCTAGCGGATTTGAACAAATAGGAGGAATTTAGCTTTAGCTTCTGAGACGGTATATTTGTTTACATAAATTTATTGAATATCGATGATCTTAAAGTCTTTCTTCCCAACCTCCGCTATATTCTCCATAGGATTCGCAAATTTTCCCTCTCTACGATCCCACAATAGGCTTCCCATTCCGCCTGTTTCTCCCTCATCTCTCTCGATTCCTGCGAACCAGAAGAGAGCAAGGATGATCGCATCCGCAGGGATCTTGCTAGAACGAAACCTTGAGGCTATATAATCCATCTCTTCTAATCCGAACAGATTTCGATCTTCCTCTCTATATCCTCAACCTTCATATTATCACCGAAGAAAAGCACATTCCTGGACTCCTCACTATCAATCCTTAATATCCCTTCTAAATAGGTCTGAGGCTCATCGGTATCAAGCTTCTCCTTCTCCAATCTCAGAAGCTCAACGGAGGAGTTAGAGGGAATCTGGACTTCTTCCACTCGCTCCCAGATAATATCACCTCCCAAAGTTTTATAGGAGAGCTTGAGATGACCTTTGAGATCTTGATATAGATCGTTTATTCCCCATACTGAGATAGAGCCATCATCCTCCTTCTTAAAAGATGGCAAAACATCACTGAAGGCTCGGCGAACGAAGTCATAGGCTATCTTTTTTCGACAATAGTAGTCAGTTACCGCATCAGCAAATTGAGGCCAACCATCGTGGAGATTCCAATATAATATCCCCCCACATTCAAACTTTCGCCTTCGATAATGCTCTATCCAAGATTTAAGGGCTAAGGCTTGTAAGAATTGGGTTTTTATTATGTATTCCTCTAAGCTATCCGCCTTCCCGAATCCAGTCTTCTCCAGCGCATCATCAACCTTCTCCCTCCTCTTGGGGAAATACTCATCGAATGTTCCGTAGTGATAATCCCAATATTCGCTGTCAGGGGGCCAAGGTTTATCCTCTGGTAAGAAGCTCTTCACCGTCTCGAGATTTGGAGAGGAGAGATGCCCTATCTCACTCACAAAGCGAGATTCATCTTTGCTATAGACCTCATGCTCATAGTGATAACCATGATGCCAATTATGGGTATCTCCTTTATAAGGGGAGTTGAAATCCATATCATCATCGGGATTAGTCGGACTGCTCGTCCAATAGGGACAAGTGGAATCTAATTTGGCACAGACCTTCTTCAAGACCTCCCTCTGCATCGGATGGGTCATCTTATATATCCATTCGTTCTCATTATCACCGCACCAGAGAGCTATACAAGGATGATTCCGCAGACTCTTGACGATTATCTCCGCCTCTCGTTTTCCTTCCGCTAGAAATTCCCCATCATCAGGGTAGTGGCCACAAGCATACATAAAATCTTGCCAGATTAGGATTCCGTATTCATCGCAAAGCTCATAGAAGGCGGGATCCTCATATATTCCCCCTCCCCATATCCGGAACATATTGAGATTTTGCTCGACCGCTAATTCGATGATCTCCTTATATTTAGCTCTATCGGTCCGGCTGAAGATGAGATCAGTTGGGACCCAATTCGTTCCCCTAACAAAGAACCTCTTGCCATTAACCGCGAAGTTGAAGGAGGTCTTACCATCTCCTTGAGGTTCCTGAATAAGAGCGATCTCCCTGATTCCGAAACGCAAGCTATGGTTATCGATCGTCTCATCACCCTTATCGACTTTGATCTCTAGATCGTATAGGTTTTGCTCTCCTAACCTATTAGGCCACCAGAGATGGGGATCATCGAACAACTCCTCCATAATCACCTTATTCCCACCTGGTTTTAACCCCACAGAGAGAGAATCCTCGATAGAGCTATCCTTATGCTGGGCCTGCAACTCGATCGTAGCCTCCTGAAGATCATTGGTATAATTACTTATATTAAGATAGAAGGTGAGAGCCGCCTTCCCATCCCTTCTCAATCTCGTCCTGACGAATACATCCTCGATCTCAAGATCGTTGAGAGCGACTAACCTTACTCCTCTCCAAATACCAATCGTTACTACTCGCACTCCTATATCCCAGCCATAGGATATCTGGGATTTACGAGCATAAAGCCTCTCCGGGGTGAATCTTTTGCTCAGCTTTGACATATCCTTATCAGCGGTAGCCTTTATGGGAGATGCCAAACGCACTGTTAGGATATTATTCTCCCCTCTCTTTATCGATTCGGTGACCTCGAAGGAGCAGGGGACGAACATATTATTATGGACGCCGACCAATTCGCCATTTAGCCAAATGGTAGCGAAAGCATCTAAACCATCGAATTCAAGGCGAATCTTTCTTCCCTCGAAGTCCTCTGGGACAAAGAACTCCTTCCTATACCACCAATCCATATCCTCCATCCAAGTGCATTTTCGATAGTTCAGTCCATAGAAGGGATCCTCTATCTTTCCTGCCCTCATCATATCTAAATGCACTTCCCCAGGAACAGAGGCTTCATATACTTCTCCAGCTTCATCGAAGGGATTATTATCACCATTAGGACAATACATCAGTTGCCAAGTGCCATTTAACGAAATTCTCTCCTTAGCAGATCCCATCCGATCATCACTCCTTTTATATTTCAAGTGGTTTCAAAAAAGTTTCAGGGAGAATCGTTTAGACCACCCTCCCCCCTAACTCCTCCCATCTTGGTTTTTGCTGAATTAATAAGATTATCAAAGAATCTTGTTAATTATCACCCTCCCCCTAACCCCCTCCCATCGAGGG
>CAZSTA010000134.1:0-10055 GCA_964609495.1 uncultured bacterium
AGAGAAGTTATTGAAAGCCCTTATTATGCATCTAAAAGGGGGTATCCCACTAGATCTCACAATCTTAAGAGGCAACAAAGGAAGTGAGGGAATGGTTAAAGGGAAAATTAACCTAGATGAGATCATACTAGATTATGTCGATAAACTCAGCAATAGGATAAAGGTAGATAAGGTAATACTTTTTGGCTCCAGAGCTAGAGGGGAGGCTTTAAACGATAGCGATGTTGACCTGATAATAATATCAGATGACTTTAAGGATATGGATTTTATTAGGAGGTTGGAGTTTCTGTCCTTGAACTGGAGGTATCCACATTTAGCCGCCGATTGTTTGGGATATACTCCCCAAGAGTATGAGGAGTTATCCAAGCGATTGGGTATTATAGCCGAGGTAAGGCAATATGGTAAAGTGATCTATGATCGCTTGAACCATCATAATAATCAGTAGTTGTTAAATCAGCCTAAAAAGGAAACTTTTTAACCTTATATATCTCGGGAAGCAAAAGTTTCCTTTTAAGAGGGGGAAAGATAATGTCTGACGAGAAGTTGAAGGTCTTGGTTTCACTCGATCTCGACGATAAATATATCGAGCAGATCAAAAACACCATTCCTAATGTGGAGGTATCCAAGAGTGACGATGAGGGAAAGCTTCCGGCCCTCTTCGAGGAAGCAGATATAGCTTTTGTTGGAAGATTAAAACCGTCCCTATTCGCTAGAGCCTCTAAGCTCAAATGGATTCACAATGCTAGTGCCGGGGTAGAGGGATTGCTCTTCCCAGAGGTGGTGGAAAGCGGCGTTATGATCACCAATTCCAGCGGAGTCCATCCTATAAACATCTGCGAGCATACTCTAGCGATGATGCTATCCTTCGTTCGAAAACTTCATCTTTGTATCAGATATCAACTCAAACGTGAGTGGCATAGAGGCTTCGAAGTCGATGAGATATCCGGTAGAACTGTCGGAGTAGTAGGACTGGGAAGCATCGGAGAGGAGATCGCTCGGAAATGTAAGGCTTTAGGGATGAGAGTTATTGCTACCAGGAGGAGATCAACGCTCAAGCCCGATTATGTAGATGAGCTATATCTTCCCGAGGGATTACCAAAGCTACTGTCTGAATCCGACTTTGTAGTGCTCGCTGTTCCCTTTACGAAGGAGAACGAAGGACTGATCGGCGAGAAGGAATTGAAGGTGATGAAGAAGAGCGCCTATATAATCAACATCGGCAGAGGGAAGGTCATCCAACAGGATGTCTTGATAAGAGCTTTGCAGGAGGGATGGATAGCTGGGGCTGGTCTCGATGTGTTTGAGGAAGAGCCATTGCCTAGCGATTCTCCTTTGTGGGAGATGGAGAATGTTATAATAACCCCCCATATCGCAGGTCTTACCCCCTACTATATGGATCGGGCAGTGGGGATCTTCTGCGATAATTTGAAACGCTTTGTCAGAGGAGAGAATCTCTACAACCTGGTGGATAAGCACGTTGGTTATTGATTTTTTCCTGTAATAGTAAGCAAGGGCGGTGGAGTGAATGATCCACCGCCGCTCTTATATACTGTTATTCTTAATTTTAATACATTCCCATTCCCCCTGGAGGGGCTCCAGGGGCTTGTTCCTCTTCTCCAGGAAGCTCAGTGATTATGGTCTCGGTAGTGAGCATCAAGGAGGCGATGCTAGCGGCATTTTGCAAAGCTGAGCGAGTCACCTTAGTAGGATCGATTATGCCAGCCTTGACCATATCCTCATATTCCTCAGTCTCAGCATTGAAGCCGATATTATCTGACATCTCCTTTACCTTCTCTACCACGATCGGGCCATCCGCACCAGCATTAGCGGCGATCTGACGAATTGGTTCCTCTAAAGCTCTCCTAACGATATTCGCTCCGGTTTTCTCATCTCCCTCTAGCTTTAACTCCTCGATGACAGGGATAGCCTTTAAGAGAGTTATTCCGCCCCCGGGAATGATCCCTTCCTCTACCGCAGACTTTGTAGCTGAGAGAGCATCTTCAACGCGAGCTTTTCGATCTTTCATCTCAGTCTCGGTCGTCGCTCCGACCTTAATTACTGCTACTCCACCGGCGAGCTTAGCGAGTCTCTCCTGTAACTTCTCGCGATCATAGTTGGAATCGGTCTCCTCGATCTGCCTCTTAATCTGCTCAATGCGACCTTTGATAGTCTCGGGCGAGCCAGCTCCCTCAACGATCGTGGTATCATCCTTAGTGATAACTACTCGCTTAGCCTTCCCAAGATCAGTCATCATCACGTTCTCAAGCTTGATACCTAATTCCTCGGAGATAACCTGTCCCCCCGTTAGGGTAGCGATATCCTTGAGCATCTCTTTTCTTCTATCTCCAAAGCCCGGAGCCTTTACCGCCGCGCATTTTAAAATTCCTCTGAGCTTGTTGACAACTAGAGTGGCGAGCGCCTCACCTTCCAAATCCTCGGTGATGAGCAAAAAGGGCTTACCGGTCTGAGCGATCTTCTCGAGGATGGGGATAAGATCTCTCATCGCACTGATCTTCTTCTCGTGGATGAGAAGATAGGGTTCATCTAATATGGCTTCCATAGTTTCGGCATTGGTTATGAAATAGGCTGAGATATAGCCTCTATCAAACTGCATCCCCTCGACAACATCCAGGTGAGTTTCGATTCCCTTTGCTTCCTCAACAGTTATAACTCCATCCTTGCCCACCTTCTCCATAGCCTCCGCGATCAGCTTACCGATCGCGTGATCATTACGAGCGGAGATGGCCGCCACTTGTTCGATCTCTTTAGAATCCTTCAGCTCCTTGGAGACCTCTTTGATCTTCTTCACCGCAGCCTCAACTGCTTTCTCTATACCTCTTTTGAGAGCCATCGGATCTGCTCCCGCGGTGACATTCTTCAATCCCTCCCGATAGATAGCTTGCGCCAGCAGGGTCGCGGTTGTAGTTCCATCTCCCGAATCATCCTGGGTTTTAGTAGCGACCTCCTTGACCATCTGAGCTCCCATATTCTCGAAAGGCTCTTCTAACTCTATCTCCTTAGCGATAGTTACTCCATCATTGCTAATGGTAGGAGAGCCCCACTTCTTATCAAGCACTACCGCACGTCCCTTAGGTCCTAGGGTAACCTTTACGGTATTGGCTAATATGTCAACACCCGTCAGAAGTTTATAACGGGCGTCTTCGTTGAACAGTAACTGCTTTGCCATCTTTATCTTCCTCCTCTTCGCGCTCTTATCACGCTATAATAGCTAAAATATCGTTCTCGCGCAGTATTAGATAATCCTCATCGCCGATCTTGACTTCCGTTCCTGCATACTTGCTATAGAGAACCTTATCTCCCTTTTTGACCTCTAATTCTACTCTCTTATCATCTAAAGTTTTACCTGGTCCAGTCTCTACAATTTCTCCTCTCTGAGGTTTCTCCTTAGCGGTATCGGGTATGATAATATTACCTATACGCTGTTCCTCCTCTAGAGGTTTTAACAATACTCTATCACCCAATGGTTTAATAACCATCGAAATCCCTCCTTATCCTCGAATGCTAACTTTGATATTTCCAGGTTTGGAATATCTCCTTAACCAGCTTCCTCAGGTTATATATATCAAATGGCTTAATCATAAACGAGTAAGCTCCGGCATCCAGAATCTCAAGTAGTATCTCCTTAGATGGTTGACCAGTTATCATAACCACTGGCAGATCACGTCTGATTACCTTGATCTCCTTCAGGGTTTCAATGCCACTCTTTCGAGGTACATTAATATCGAGTATAGCCAAATCGACGTTCTCATGCCGAACTATCTTAATAGCTATCATGCCATCCTCGGCTAACCGAGTATTATATCCATCTCTTCTCATTAATCGGCCTAGCGATATTCTGGTTGGCTTATCATCTTCTGTGATTAAGACTGTTCGCCTCTCCATTTCTATCCCCTATTAACCGGTGGATTTTATATTTACTATGAGGGAAGTTAGTCATCTATAAATACCAGCAAATTATATACCAATTGAGGCAAAAATTGGCTATAAAGATGAAATAAACATCTCTTCCGAATTCATATCCTCTACATGAAAAATAATTTCATTTTCTTAGTTTTTCGCTAGTGAGTTCGAGATGCAATTCCCCCTCACCCTATCCTTCTCCTACCAGGGGAGGGTGATTTAAGGTGAGTTCAAAACCCGATCTGATCTCGAATATCTCAGACCAAACAACCAGAAACTTTTTTGGAACTACTCAAATCATAGCTATACTGTCATTTTGACATATAAGTAATCTCTGTATTACTGGATGCGTCATATTGACCACTTGACATCTATTTTCGGATATGTTATATTTTCTGAAGATGCTAAACTGAAAACTCAGTTTCCAAACGGATTTTTGGGTAGAGGGTATGTGTGATACAAACCCCACCAAAACCCGTATTAATAGTGGATTTTTGAAAAATCTGTCTTAGCTATAGGAATTATAGCTCTATTATGGTATAATATATAAGATAATAACCTTAGCTGATTACCCTTTTGTATAAAATCACTTATCCTATTATTTGGATACTTGTTTCCTCCAGAGGAGTAGATCGAGATCCGAAATTGAAAGGAGAACCGATAATGTCAGATACTTTAGCGATAGAAGGAGGAGATCCAGTTCGAGAAGATTTTCTCCTTTGGCATCGTCCCTTCTTTGGAGAAGAGGAGGAGAAGGAGATAATAGACACCCTTCGCTCAGGATGGATCACAACCGGACCAAAGACGGTTAAATTTGAGGAGGCCTTCAAAAAATATATAGGCAGTAAATATGCCATAGGAGTGAATTCTTGCACTGCTGGTCTGCACCTATCCCTAGTCGCTTTGGGAATAGGGGAGGGTGATGAGGTTATAACAACTCCTATGACCTTCGCCGCCTCCGCTAATGTTGTGATCCACCAGAGAGCGAAACCGATCTTTGTCGATATAGAGAGGGATACGTTGAATATAGATCCAAATCTCATAGAGGAGAAGATAACCCCCAGGACTAAAGCTATCTTGATCGTTCATTTTGGAGGGCATCCCTGCGCTATGGATGAGATCATGGCTATCGCTCGTAAATACAACTTAGCGGTGATCGAGGATGCCGCCCATGCTCTGGAGGCGGAATATAAGGGGCAGAAGATCGGAGCTATCGGAGATGCTGGCGCTTTCAGCTTCTATGCGAATAAGAATATAACCACCGCTGAGGGAGGAATGGTCACTACCTCTAATAGTGAACTAGCCGATAAGATCACCATTCTCAGATTGCATGGCCTCAGCAGGGATGCTTGGAAACGGTTTTCAGCTAAAGGATCTACTCGCTACGAAGTCGTCCTTCCCGGTTATAAGTATAACCTGACCGATCTTCAATCCTCGTTAGGGTTACATCAGCTAGCTAAAGTAGATCAATTTTATGAGCTTCGGTGCAAATATGCTAAGATATATGATGAGGCTTTAAAGGATGTAGAGGAGATAACCCTCTTCAAGCCAAGAGAAGGAGTTAAGCATGCCTATCATCTCTATATCGTATCTCTCAATCTCGATCAGCTAAGGGTCACCAGGGATGAATTCACCGAAGCATTGAAGGCGGAGAATATAGGCACTACCTTCCATTTTCCGCTCCATTTACATCCGTATTATCAAGAGACTTATGGCTTCAAACGAGGGGATTTCCCTGTCGCCGAATGGGCTGGAGATAGTATTTTTTATCTTCCTCTCTATCCTAAGATGACCGAGAAGGATCAGGAAGATGTTATAACTGCGGTAAAGAAATTATATCGAGCATACTCACGCTGAATGGAAGATAGAGGGTAGAAGATGAAAATTGATATCGGTAGTTGTGTTTATTCCCCGATCATCTCAAATAATAAGGAAGGAGGTATTATGGGCAAATTAGCGATTAACGGAGGAAAAGCTCACCGGCAAAAACCCTTTCCCGACTGGCCAGTGCATGGAGAGAGGGAAAGAGAATTATTGCTAGAGGTATTAGAGAGCGGCAAGTGGTGGTTTGGCGATAAAGTCCACGAGTTCGAAGCTAAATTCGCCGAATATCACCAGGCGCGATATGGGATCACCACCTCCAACGGGACTGCTAGCTTGCAAATATCACTTCAGGCTTTAGAGGTCGCAGATGATGAAGTTATAATTCCTGCCTACACCTTCATCGCTACTGCTACCTGCATTATGCAACTTGGGGCAGTTCCAGTCTTTATCGATATCGATCCCGAAACCTACTGTATGGACCCCGCCCGTATCGAGGAAGCGATCACCGATAGGACTAAGGTTATTATGCCTGTTCACTTTGGAGGTCGTCCCACGGATATGGATGGAGTGCTGAAGGTCGCCAATCTGCATAATTTGAGAGTGGTGGAGGATGCTGCTCAAGCTCATAGCGCTGAATGGAATGAGCATAAGGTGGGAGCTATCGGCGATTGTGGAGGCTTCAGCTTCCAGATGAGCAAGAATATAACTGCTGGAGAAGGAGGTATAATATTAACTAACGATGAGAAGCTAGCGGATCTTTGTTGGTCTTACTCCAACTGTGGGAGAAGCAAGAAGAGCGGGGATTATGGACATCATCTAGCGGCTGGAAATTATCGGATGACAGAGTTTCAAGCGGCTATCCTCCTTGCTCAACTGGAGAGGCTTGAGGAACAGTCGCAAACAAGACATAGGAACGCCGAATTCTTAACTGACGAATT
The DNA here is from genome assembly GCA_964609495.1 of uncultured bacterium. Taxonomy (GTDB): domain Bacteria; phylum CAZSTA01; class CAZSTA01; order CAZSTA01; family CAZSTA01; genus CAZSTA01. The sequence continues at coordinate 6,684 of CAZSTA010000134.1, forward strand.
ATCAAGGATAGAGGGAATCAGAACTTTGAAACAGGATCCGCGTATAACCCGAAATACAGTCCACATCTATATCTTCACCTATGATAAGAAAGGCTTTGGCGATCTACCTAGAGAGAAGTTCTTAGAAGCCCTAAGAGCAGAAGGCATCCCCTGTAGCCCCGGCTATGATCGTCCGATATATGGACATCCTTTATTCCATCAAGGGGAAAATGAAGCTCTCCCTGGTCATCATGGGAGGAGAGTTAAATATAGAAAGATGGATTGTCCCTCTGTGGAAAGGTTATGTCAAGAGGCGGTCTGGTTCAAGCAGAGTATGTTCTTAGGAACTGAAGAGGATATGAACGATATAGTTGAGGCGATCAAGAAGATTCAGAAATATTCTGGAGAAATATCAAGTTAGGAGGATAAAATAGGAATGGCATTAGGAAATCCTTTCAACATTTCTGGAGATTGGTATAAAGGAAATCTCCATGTCCATACTACCAATTCGGATGGACTGATATCCGCTGAGGAAGTAGTAAAACGCTATCGTGATAATGGATATAGCTTCTTAGCGATAACAGATCACAATCTGATTACTGATGCAAGTGAGTATTCATCTCAGGATTTTTTGCTTATTAGGGGGACCGAATTAGATGTAGATCGGACTGAGTTAGGGGACACCTTTCACCTCATAGGATTTGATATGAGGGATGGTGTCGAATTACCTAAAAGCCTCGATGTTCAACAAACTATCGATTTTCTTATCAAAGGAGGAGGAAAGGTTTTTGTTGCCCATCCTTATTGGTCTGGGTTGACTGCTAAGGATATGATCTCTCTGGAAGGATATCTAGGAGTGGAAGTATTTAACACTGGGTGCCAGTTAGAGATCGCTAAAGGTATATCCTCTGTTCATTGGGACGACCTTCTAGCCAGGGGGAAGAGGCTTTGGGGCTTCGCAGTTGATGACGCTCATTGGCGCACCGATGATGGTTTTAAAGGTTGGATTATGGTGAAAGCAGTTGAGCTTACGAAGCCTGCGATCGTAGATGCTATAGAGAAGGGATATTTCTATTCAAGTTGTGGTCCTTGGATCTACAACATCGAGCTGGATGATCGTCATATCTCAGTAAAGTGTTCTGCGGTCAAGAAGATAAACTTCGTGTGCAATACTCATCGAGGTAAGAGCTTCCAAGCTAAGGATGAAATCCTAACCTTCGCCGAGCATACTTTGAAGGGCGATGAGAAATACGTTAGGATCGAATGTATAGATGGTGAGGGGAACATAGCTTGGAGTAACCCTTTGTTTCTTTAGATGGCGAGTGGAGTGATTTAATTCTTTGAAAATAAGTCTTGCGAATTATGGCTATATATAGTATAATCTAAGCTGATGTTTTAATTTTGTCTTTAAGAAAGGAGAGAAAAGGGTGAAACTATCTGCCCAAGAAAATCTAATTCCGGGTGATACCGTAGCAGAAAAATTCGCTAATGCTGAGAAGTATGGTTTAGAGGGGATCGAATTTTGGGGGAACAGGCTTACTGATGAGAAGATGGTGGAGATAAAGAAGGTTGCCGCTTCCAGTAAGGTTAAGGTTAGCACTGTCTGTTCTGGACAGAGGGGGTGTCTTCTCGGTACCCAGAAGTCGGAGAGGGATCTGGCTATGTCCGATATTATGAGGTTCTTAGAGATAACGGCAGATCTCGGAGCAGTGGGGCTGGTAATGGTTCCTATCTTCGGTCCACCTCGGATCAATGATCTTTCTCCCCTCACCACTGCGGTTGAGTTGGAGAAGAAGCTATTAATCGAGTTGGGCAAGGAGATAGGGAAGAAAGCCGAAGAGGTGAATATGACTCTATTAATCGAGCCTCTGAATAGGTATGAGACGCATCTCTTGAAAACCCTGAATGATGCAGTTGAAATCTGCAAGGCGGTGGATAATGATCATATCAAGATTATGGCTGATTTCTTCCATATGAGCATAGAGGAGAGGAATATCCCCGCTAGCATTGAGAAAGCTGGTCCTTACATCTATCATGTTCACCTAGCGGAGTCCACTAGACTCTTCCCTGGCAAGGAGTATGGTCATACCGACTTCAAATCTGGATTCTCCGCCTTGAAGAAGATAGGCTACGATAAGTATATGGCCTTAGAGTGCTCATCGCCTGGGCCACTAGAGGAGGAGCTACCTAAGACCATAAGCTATCTGAAAGAGTGTATGAAGTAGTTTTTGAGAGCGGTGAGGCGATCATGTGACTAGGAGAGAATATAATTCTCTCCTAGTTTGTTTATTGCGGTTCTACATCATAAACCTGAAGACATCAATTGTCCCCTCTCCTGAGGGGCTCTCCTTCGCTTCAACTTCCATTCGCACCTCATTATCGCCCTTCTCACATATTCCTTGAGATCAACGAGTTGAAGCACCTCCCTATTTTCCTCTATCTCTTCTTGTTCCCTCTCCCCTCGTGAGAGAGGGCCAGGGTGAGGGGGAATTTATATCTTGAACTCCCTAGCGAAAAGCTACTTAAAATCTACTAGCGCAAATTTTTGCATGCTTACTTTTGTTAAATAGATATTGAAAGAGCCTCCATCTTTTGCTATAATCATTATAGGTATTCTCTATTCGAAATAATATATGACCTAATTAAGGAGGGATTCAAATGAAGAAGAGAATCCTTCAGGCAGTTCTGATCATCCTTTTTCTGCTAACTCTAGCACTCTCAGCAGAAGCAGTTGATCGACTTGTACCATCCGTTTACTCTACCATTCAAGATGCGGTCAATGCGGCTAATATTAGTGGAGATACTATCATTATTGACCCTGCTAGTGGGTCCTATAGTGAGAATGTAACTGTAATGAATAAGTCCCTGACCTTCCAATCCGCTACTCCAGGGACACTAGTAGTTGTAGATGGCTCTGGCGGTGGAGGTAACTGCTTCGATCTCAGCGCTACTGATGGTAATAGCTATACTGTAGTCTTCAATGAGACCGAGATTGATGGAAGAAGCTTAGCTGACGATGGTATCCACGTCGGTGCCTCCTCAGGGAATATGGCGATCGAGATCTATAATTGCGATATTCACCACAATACCGGTGATGGGATAGAGTTGAATGGCGTGAATGGTAGTATTATAGGTGATATTGATAACGGAAACACCATCTATGGGAATGTTTATGGGATTTATGTGTATGATTCGTCTTCCACTACCATCGCCAACAACACCATCTATGAGAATTATTATGATGGGATTTATGTGGTGTCTTCGTCTTCCAATACCATCGCCAACAACACCATCTATGAGAATGATTATGGGATTTTTGTGTCTTCTTCGTCTTCCACTACCATCGAATACAACACCATCTATGAGAATGATTGGAATGGGATTTATGTGTCT
>CAZSTA010000135.1:0-9932 GCA_964609495.1 uncultured bacterium
AAGGACAATGGTTTTCTTATGCAGAGAGCTGCGCCGCTTGTGGAGCAGATGACAAAATGGAACTATTCGACTTCTGAAGCAATGGAACGGTTCAAAAAAGAAGGCTTAGTCTTTCCACCCCATGAACAAGTGGTCGAAAACTTCTACAATGAAATCTTGGAACTTGAAAAACAAGGTAAAAATGGTATATGGGCACGGTTTCTTAAAAACTCCTTTGCGCCAATGATTGCTGGCAAATTTGACTTCGTTGTTGGAAATCCTCCATGGATTATGTGGGACTATCTCTCCCAAGACTATAAAAATGCGACTTTACAACTATGGAAAGATTATGGACTCTTTTCGCTTAGTGGCTTTGGTGGATGGCTGAGTGGAAGTAAAAAAGATTTTTCAATGCTATTTACTTACGCTTCTGCTGATTATTATCTAAAAGATGGTGCTAAGTTAGGGTTTTTGATAACTAGGGGTGTTTTAAAATCAGGCACTCGAGCAGAAGGTTTTAGACGATTTAAGATCGGAGATAAAGCATATCTGAAAGTATTAAAGGCTCACGATTTAGTTTCTATACAACCTTTCGAGGGAGCAACTAATAAAACTGCTGCAATTATTCTGAAAAAAGGAGAAAAAACAGAATACCCACTGCCTTATATTTTTTGGACTAAGAAAAAGGGGGTTGGCAAAATTGCTACTGATAAATTACTCAACGAAGTTCTGCCACTTTTACAAAAGAAAAGGTGTATTGCTCAACCAATTGGTTCAGAAGTTGGTGCGTGGCAACATTTATTAGAAGAAGAAAAGAATCTAAGTGCAGTAGAAGGTAAGAATAATTATAAGGCAATTGCTGGTGCATTTGCTTCTCCTTATGGAGTATTCTGGCTTGAGATTGACGAGGTTTTATCTGATGGAAATGTAATAATTAAGAACTTAACCGAAAAGGGCAAAATTAAAATTGCTTCGCTTCGCGAAAAAATAGAGCCTGATTTGATATATCCTGCGCTAAGGGGCTCCGATCTGAAAAGATGGGACTACGAACAGGAAATTTTCCTTTTAATGACCCAAGATCCTGAAACCCGTAAACCATACCCCCTATCTGTAATGAAACAAAATTGGCCAAGAACATATGGGTATCTCCTTTATTTTAAGGAAATAATTCCAAAATATGGTTCTAAAGCGAAAAAGAAACTAGCAGAAAGAACTGAATTTTATGCACTATTTAATATAGGAAAAGAAACTATTTCTCCTTATAAGGTTGTTTGGAAAGCAATGTCAAACGATATTTTCGCAGCAGTTGTATCAACTATTAAAACCGATCTTGGATACAAAATTGCAGTTCCTCTTCATACAACTTCCTTTTTTGCTACCAACAATGAATCCGAAGCCCATTATCTTTGTGCCATTATTAACTCGACTCCCGTGCGGGAATTTATCAAATCGTTTTCTTCCGCTGGTCGTGGCTTTGGTACACCTTCAGTAATGAAGCATGTCGGCATTCCTGAGTTTGATCCCGAAGACGAACTCCATCAAAAACTGGCTCAACTTTCTAGAACTCTCCACGACCTCAAGCCGAAGAATAAACTTGGTGAAGTTGCAAGGTTGGAAAAAGAAGTAGATAATTTTGTTCGTAAACTATTTGGTATAAAATAGGTAAGACAATTTTAATCTCCTGAAGCCCCGTAGTATTCCTTTGAGGACTATTACATCTGCCAATAAGGATTATTCTTCCGTTCATATCCAATCGAGGTCTCCGGGCCATGTCCTGGATAGACCCTTACCTCATCAGGAAGTAGCGACAGCTTTTCTCTAAGCGAGTGCCTCAAATCCTCCCACGATCCACCGGGGAGGTCTGTCCTCCCCACCGATCCTCTGAAGAGGGTATCGCCCGAAAAGAGGACGGTGCCCAATAATAGACAGATACTCCCGGGTGTGTGCCCGGGAGTATGTATCACCCTCAAAGTAAGACGGCCCAGAGAGATCCCATCTCCATCCTCTAAAACCCTGTCTATCGGATAATCCTCCGCCTCGAAGAAGGATGGCATCATTCTCGCTAAACCCTCATCAGCCCGGTGCATAAGGATCTCGGATCCTTTAATCTCCTTCAATCTTTGAACTACGGCGGTGTGATCGGGGTGATTATGCGTTAGAATTATATAACGTAATGTTAACCCTCTCTCCTCCAGTATCTTTATGATATCCTGATAACCACCCCCTGGATCGATCACAGCCGCCTGATTGCTATCCTCATCAGCTAGGATATAACAGTTAGTCGCTAAAAGCCCCACCACGAGAGATCTTAGGAACATCATTTCACCTCTCCTAAACTTGGGCCACTCTCTTTAGCTTTTCCTCCAATGTCCCTCTTATCTCTTTCACCTTCTCTACTAACTGAGGAGATATATCATAGGGAGATACCCCTTCCAGATCAGCCTGGATTATCTCTTCGGAGAAGGGGATGAATCCTAGCACATCCTTCGGATCAACATGGGATAAGATCAAGGCCTTATCGGACTCGCTCCGAATCTTATTTCCCACGACGAAAACTCTCTTAATCCCCAGATCCTTGGCTAATTTCCTGATCGTGGACACCGTTTTGAGGCTCCGCCGACCGGGTTCAACAACTCCGATCATCGCATCAACCCCTTGCGCAGTTCCCCGTCCGAGGTGTTCCACTCCAGCGACCATATCCATAATAACAATCTCATCTCGAAGTAGAACCATATAACCGATCAAAGCTCTGACGAGTGCGTTCTCCGGACAATAGCATCCTGTCCCTCCGATCTTTATCGCTCCCATCACGAGAAGTTTGATCCCCTCATATTTCTGGGAGAAGTTATCAGGGATATCATCAACGCGGGGATTGAGCTTGAAATATGTCCCAACCGATCCAGGAGCCGCCCCGGTTCTTTCCTCGATCAAGTCCCTCATTTTTATGAGTGGTGTTATCTCATCAGCCACCTCGGGAGGGAATCCGATCGCTGAGGCTAAATTAGCGTTCGGATCAGCATCAACCGCTAGAATCTCTCGCCCCTCTGCGGCATAGATTCTAGCTAGCACTCCAGCTAGCGTTGTCTTTCCCACCCCTCCCTTGCCAGCTATCGCTATCTTCAAGGATAACACTTCCTTTCTTGGTTCAGTTCTCCTTTTCCTAAAGCATAATTGCTTCTCCCCTCCGAGCGGATTCTCGAACTGCATCTATAACCTGCATCACCTTTCTTGTCTCGGAGGGCTTTACGATAAGCTCTTCTTTCTTCTCTAAAACTCCTCTAAGATTTACGTAGTAATCATTCCAACTACTTATCACTGGATCAACGATATATTCTCCCTTTAACCCTTTCGCCTCTGTCCTCACGCGAACTTTATCCTCAAGGGAAAAGTTGTTCTTCACCGCAGTTCCCTTATCACCGATCACATACCAGCGAGGAACTGGGTAGCGAGATACCCCGCTCGCCTCAGCCTGAGCGACAACGCCGTTCTCGAAACGAATCAAACACTTAAAGTAGTCATCCACCTCGTTCGTCCATACAAATCCCCCCATCTGTCCATAGACACTCTTCACTGGTGAGGGAACCATCTGAAGCAATTGATCAAGAATGTGCGAGCCCCAGTCGTAAAGCACACCTCCTCCATAGGCTTTCTGCAATCGCCAGCGGGTATCGAATTCACGCACCGCGTATCCCTCGGAGGAACCATAGCTATTTATCCTGCTCTCGATAGCGAAGACCTCGCCCAATAATCCATCCTCGATCACCTTTCGGATCGTTAGATAGTCGGAGTCCCAGCGTCTATTTTGGAAGCTACTAATTATGACTCCGTTCTCCTCCGCTACCGCGATCATATCGTCTGCCTCTGCGGTTGAGAGTGCAATCGGCTTTTCTACAACCACGTGTTTTCCTGCTTTCATCATCTTAACTGCTAAGTCGTGATGGGTGTTGGTAGGAGTAGAGATTATCACCAGATCCGCGCCCGATTCGGTCAAAAATAGATCGAGATCGGAGTAAGCCTTTACTCCATAGTGTTCTTCTGCGAACTGTCTCCTCTTATCGATAATATCGTATACTCCCGCCAACTCCACCCCCTCGGTGCAACATATCATCGGACAATGCACATCTTGAGCGATACGTCCCATCCCAATTACCCCAATTTTAATTGACATTTATCTCGCTTCCTCCTTAAAATAAAGTTATAGATCCACTTCCTGATAGATCATTCCATTCAAATATATCTGCGCCTTCCCTCTTCCCTTCCAACGAAGATCGATGGTTACTTCCTCTCCCGGCTCATAGATTCTGTTATAGATCTGACGCAATCCCTCTTCATCGCTCAATAAGACCTTGACCTCGACTGGTGCCTCTCCCTCGGGAATAACGAAATTAATAGATTTATAGCTGTAACCAGGTTCAGGAAGCTCGATTTCCACTGGAGGTTTGGTCTCCTCTGGAGGAGGAAGCACCTTCTCCTCCGGGGAAGAAGGGGATTTCTCCTCTTCAGACTCCATCGGTGATCCCTTGCTAACAACGAAGCTGATCTCTTGTCCCTCACTCACAAACTCGCCGAATTCTGGCTTCTGCTCAATTATCAAGCCTTCCGGAACGAGGACGGAATTTCTCTCGGTCATCTCACCCAAAGTCAAACCCACTTTCAGCAAGGCTTCCTCTGCTAGAGCTAGAGGAGCACCTCTGAAATTGGCTAAAGGAAACGTTCTGGGTTTTGGTCCCAAGCTTATCAACATATTGACCGTTGTCTCTCGAGGAACCTCCGTTCCAGTCGGCGGATCGAGAGCGATAACTCTACCCCTAGGAATACTGGAGTGATGAACATAGGCTTTTCCTCCAACCTTCAGCTTACTTCTATGAAGAGCTATCTCTGCCTGTCGCGTCAGATTTCCTTCTAGTTTAGGAACCTCTTCCAGTTTCACCCCTAAGCTCACTATAACTCTTATCTCACGCCCCTCTTTTACCCTAGAGCCCGCTTGAGGATCTTGAGACATGATATATCCTGCTGGGAAGTTCTCGCTATAAACCTGCTCATCCATTTTAAGCTCTAATTTAAGATCTCGTAGCTTCTTATCAGCCTCACTCAAGCGCTCTCCAACTAAATCGGGAACCTTCGCCTCTCCTACGTTAAGATACCCCTCTATTAGGTTAGAAACCCATATAGTAGCTCCCACAAAAACTCCGAGGATGATGAGAACTATCGCTAGTTTTAAAAGATAGGAGATAATTCTCCTCCTTTTGGCAAAGGTAGAAGTAGCAGGAGGATCAACAGTAGCTGTGCTTTTAGTTGCTTTAATTTCGTCTGCCTTACTCCTTCTCCTGATCTGAGTGGTAAGTTTGCTATTTTTTAAATCCTGTAAAAGCTCATAAGGGGAATACTTCTCACTTGGATCAAGGGCTCCCATTATAATTCGATCTAAAGAAGCACTCAAACGAGGATTGAGAGCAGAAGGCGTTGGGGGAGCGATCCTACCCAATGAGGAGGGATTTTGCGATAGTTTATCCTTGAAAGGAGATGTCCCAGTGGAGAAGAAATAGAGGACCTGTCCTAGAAGGTCTCTCTCTATCTGAGAGGTAGAGAGATTATTCTCATCCATAAGATCTCCTACTGTAGCGATCTTAACATTTCCCTCTTTATCTATCAAGAGATCATCTAATCCCCAAAGGGAATTCTCCAATCCCCGACTAGAGATAAATCCCCAAAAATCTGCTATTTCTTCTGCGTTTTTCACCGCTTTTTGAGGAGATATCTTTCCTCTCCTTTCCTGATTCTTTGCGCTCTCACCTTGGAAATCCTCCCTCACTAGACAATGAAGACTCCTGATCTCCTCTATTTCCAAGATGCTTACAAGATTGGGATGACGGACTCCCTTCCACCTCTCAGCAAATCGCTTGAACTCTCTTATCAATTCCTCGCTTGCGGCAGGATCGAGGATCTCTAAGATCACTGGGACTCCTCCTGGATCGCTCTTCGCCTCATAAAGGACGGTATCTTTGCTCTCTGTAAGCGGCTTGCCCAATTTATACCTAGGGGATAATTCCTCAGTTAGACTCTGTTGTTCCATCATCTTCCTCTCAAATCACCCTTCCCTACCCCCTCCCCTCAAGGGAGGGGGGAAACAGAAGGTAACTTCTCCCATTAAGGGAAGGAGAAATAAAGAGATCAGCCTTATCTCAAGTAACCCTCTCCCCTGGTGGAAGAGGGAATCATATCTTGAACTCGCTAGCAAAAAACTAAGAATAACCAATTACTACTTAAAGCTACTTAATAATACAATATTTCAGATAATAAGTCAAGTAAGAATCCTACCACTAATATTTAGGAAATATAACTATTGGAAAATATAATTACTTATGTTATAATTAGATGGAGTCAACTTCTTCTTAATTCGAGGAGGTTAAGGACCAGAATGGCTAGACTAAAATTGCAAAATTATCGCCGAGAACAGATGAAAAAGTTGATCTTCGCTTCCATCGATTCCAGCGTCATCTTTGTGCTCTTATTTGGCTTGATTTTGGGTATCATAATGAAGATATACCCATATCTCCCCCTTCCTAGTTGGTCCCTCCCTTTGTTGGGATTAATCGCTGGAGCCATAATTTGGTGGCTTAATCTAACCGATCCTAAATTCGCCGCTAGGGTTATCAATCCAAAACCGCTTCAGAATGATATCCTTAATATGAAGAGGCGTAGCTTCATTCCTCCCAGTATTACCGAGCCTAATTTGAGGAGGTTATTAGAGGAGATATTTAAGAAAGGTCAGAGGGCATTAGGAGCCGCTCGAGTTATCGAGCAATCTTTGCCAGATACGATCGAGGAGGAGCGAATAAGCACGTTGGTGGAAAAGAGTCTTTTACTTGCTGGTCGAGCGCAAGATGGATTGCGAGCCTTAAATGAGATCGATGAGCGAGATTTAGAGAATACAGTTCGAGAGTTAGAAGCGAACCTCGAGAGATTATCGCCCAATGATCCCAGTTTGAAACAGAGAAAGGAGATACTTGAGAGTCGCAGGGAGGAGCTGTCTGCCTATGGAAAGATAGAGGATAACTGTGATATACTGATCGCGCAATTGGAGAAGATCGCAAGCGTTTTAGGAGTGATTTACCTAAAATTAACTGGAGTGAATATCTCCGAGGAACTCTCTGTTATCTCTGCTAGCAAGGAGATTTCCGATACTTTGGGGGAGTTAACTGATTCGGTTAATACCTTAGAGGTTACCCTGCAGGATGTGAAATCGATTACCTAGTTCCTCAAATTTTCTCTGGGAGGTGTTGTATGAGGAAGCGGGGATTATTCTTGGTTTTAAGTTTAATATTGATCGTGTTAGTGATAGTTATCACGGAATATCTTGATAAGGAGGGGATCGGCCCTCGGAAGACAAAGCAGTTAAGCGAAAATCTAACTGAGAAGGAAAGTGTCTTGGCTACGATCTTTGTCGATCCAATACTCGCCTCATGGGTTAATAAGGTCATCGTTACCGCTAACGGTAAGGAGCTTGAGGTGAATGGGAAACGGGTTTTTTATCATTATGTTCCCATTGAGCCTTGGGAAGCATGGGAGGCTATAAAGGCGAAAAGAGGACAGCCTACGATCTGGATAACAGGAGGTAGAGTCTGGTCAAGCTTAGCTGATAAGGATGATCCCAAGCTAATAGCCTCGACAACTGTCCTTGCTCGCACTCCTTTAGTGATCGCGATGTGGGAATCTCTTGCCAAGGCCTTAGGTTGGCCGAATAAGGAGATAGGATGGAGAGACCTAGAGAGATTAGCCACTGACCCCAAGGGATGGGGATTATATGGTTATCCAGAGATAGGCAAATTACGTTGGGGACATCCCAATCCCGATACCACCGCTGGTATATCCACCTTTGCCGCGATGGCTTACGCCGCCTCGGGCTCGAAGGGGAAACTAGCCGTAGCTCAAGTGAGGAGTGGAGAAGCGGTAAAGCTGGCAGAGGAATTGGAACAGGCGGTAGTGCGCTATGATGCCCCTGCCGAGCTACTGGAGGCGATGTTCGATGGTAAATGGGGCTATATGCAGGCGGCTGCGGTCCCTGAATTCTATGTCGCTGAAGCTAACGAGATATACTCCGAGAAGTTGGTGGCGATCTACCCCGAAGATGGAACGATATGGAATGAGATACTTCTTTGCGCCTTAGGAGCTGAGTGGATCAGCGACGAGCAACGAAAAGCCGCTGAGTTGCTAGCCGATATCTTCCTGGATCAGGATCAGCAGATTGAGACGATGGCTAATTACAACTTGAGACCTGTTGCCGCGGGAGAGGTATTCACCTTGACTTTGGGCGAGGGATTAGACGCGAAACGCACCCCTGAGGGGGGATTGACCTCTATAGACAGGGAAGCTTGGACTGAGCTTCTCGCCCTTTCCGCTGATACGAAACAGACAGCTATGATCGTAGTTGCCCTTGATCAATCGGGAAGTATGAAGGGGATCAAGCTCCAGCGAGCTAAGGAGGCGGCTATTCAGTTCTTAGATCAGGTTAATCCCAAAGATAAGGTATGGTTTCTCACCTTTGGGGGAAGAATATATCAGTTGAATGATACTTTTCAGGTGTTAGAGAAGGATAAAGACGAATTGATAAGGAATATAAATCGACTTAAAGCGGGTGGGAATACTCCTCTGAGGGATACTATTATCATCTCTGTGGATAAGATGGTCAAGCTTCGAGGACAATCTGGTCAGATGGTGATAGTTGTCCTTACAGATGGGGAGGATACCTCAAGTAGTATTGGAGAGGAAGATTTCTTCGCTCGTTTGCCCAGCGATGCGGAAGCCAGATTGAATTTCCCTCGCATCTTCACCATACCTCTGGGAGAGAGACCAGACGGAGGAGATGCCAATACCGAATTTTTGAATAAAGTAGCTGTTTTAACTGGAGCGAAGATGTATCCTGCTACTCCAGAGAACATTGCGATGATATATAAAGAGGTATCTAAGAGATTTTAATTTTAAAGGGAGGAGCTATTGTGTTCAAAAGATCATTAACTCTAACAGTTATTTTGACCCTCTGCTTAATATTTCCTCCTCTCCCGACATTTAGTCAAGATAAGTTTGAGTGGAAGATGGGAACAGGAAGCGTAGGAGGGGTATATTTTCCAACTGGCTGTACCATAACAGAGTTGATAAACTGGTTCACAAGTGATACCGCTTATGTCTTTAGCTCCAAAGGTTCTGGTGATAATGTCAACAAAGTCGATTCTGGCGAATATAACCTCGCCATCGCTCAAAATGATGTCAGTGGTGATGCCTATGAAGGAGTGGGAAGCTACAAGGATAAAGAGGCGAGTAACATCAGAGGGGTGGTAAGTCTATATCCAGAACTTATCCAGATCGCCACTCGAAGAAGTTCCGAGATCAGGAGTATCGAAGATCTGAGGGGCAAAAAGATCTCGATAGGTCCAGAAGGGAGTGGAACTGCGGTTAACGCCGAATTAATATTAAAAATCGCGGGAATCTGGAATCAGATAGGTGAGATCAAATATCTCTCCTTTGATGAACATGCCGAAGAAATGATAAAGGAGAATCTCGACGCGGCTTTCTTCACCGCGGGAACTCCTGCTCCCATAGTGGAGAATTTAGCTAAGCGCTCTGATATCTCCCTTCTCTCTCTAAACGATTCCTTGATCTCAAAACTTCAGAATGAGAATCCCTATTTCGTCTCGGTCAAGATCCCGGCGGGGACTTATAAAGGGATGGATAGGGATGCGAGGACGGTAGGAGTTGCTGCCATCCTGATAACCAATATAGGTGTCCCAGAGGATAAATTATATGAGCTGGTGAAGTTGATCTTCTCTCATCTCGATTATATACGCTATGGGACTCCCATCGGAGGGAATATCACCTTACCTGGCGCTTTAGATGGAATCCCGATTCCGCTTCACCCAGGCGCTAAGAAATATTTTGAAGAAGTAGGACTTCTTTAA
>CAZSTA010000136.1:0-9674 GCA_964609495.1 uncultured bacterium
TGAAAGATAGTTTCAAGATCGTGATAGCCATCGCTTCTCTTCCCGATAATATGTAGCACAAGATTAACTTTAGCGTTCGCCTTTATTTCAACCATATCTTGTCAATTATAGACTAGAATATTCCCTCTACACTAGATATAGCATAAGCAGCTATACCCTCTTGTTTCCCTATAAATCCCAATTTCTCATTAGTGGTAGCTTTTACGTTGACTTGTCCAATTTTCAGCGATAGGGCTCTCGCTATATTCTTCCTCATTTCATTCCTATAGGGGTTGATCTTTGGTTTCTCGGCAATGATAACAGAATCGATATTATCGACCTTAAAGCCATTATCATTCAATATCTCTCCTACTCTCTCTAGCAAAAGCAAGCTGGATATATCCTTATATTGAGGATCGTTATCGGGGAAATGCTCTCCGATATCGTTCTCTCCTATTGCTCCTAATAGAGCATCCATAATAGCATGTATAAGGACATCTGCATCGGAGTGCCCCGCAAGTCCGAGATGAAACGGAATCTCGACTCCCCCTAGAATAAGCTTCCTACCCTCGACTAGCCTATGCACATCATATCCGATTCCGACTCTCATCAGCTTCTCCCCTCAGTATAGTTTCCATTATAACAAGATCATCTGGAGTAGTTACTTTTAGGTTATCGTAAGCTCCCATCACCAGCTTAACTTGGTGTCCCAATCTCTCCACTAACATAGCATCATCAGTCCCATAGAAATTATCTTCATAAGCTTTAATGTAACTATCATATATTAATTCAAAGGAGAAAATCTGCGGAGTTTGAATAGCCCATAGCTCCTTTCTATCGATAGTTCTCTGGACAAAACCCGCTTTATCTTCCCTTTTAATCGTGTCCTTCACTGGAACCGCTACTACTCCTGCTTTATATCTTATCGTCTCTGCTATAGCTCTTAGGATAACCTCCTCTTTGATTAAGGGTCTTGCCCCATCGTGTATAGCTACTAAATCGAAGCCATCCTCCTTTATCTCCTGCAAACCATTGAATACCGAATCCTGTCTCTCCCTACCCCCGGGAATTATCCTTTTGATCTTCCTTATTCCAAACCTGTCTATGATCTCGCTTCGGCAATAATCCTCCTCTCCCCCACGCACTATCAATACTATCTCCTCTATCTCGGAACAGGATTCAAAGTGGCGTAAAGTGTAATAGAGCAGAGGTTTACCATTTACAATGTAGAACACCTTATTGAGCTGTCTATTACCTGATCCCATCCTCCTGCCAACTCCCGCGGCTGGGATCAAAGCCACAATCCTCAATTATCTTCACCTCTCGAAAACCGTTTCTAATTTTGTAACATTATTAATTCCATTCCAGGAAAATCTTAATTTCTGCTGACCTATATCCCTCTCCAGAGCCAGATCTAAGGATCTGAATTCTGTTTTTCCAAAGTCATATTTACAATCGAGGTCTATCCACCATCCCTGGGAAAATTCCCATTTAAGCTTGGTAAGATTAAATCTCATAGAATCTGTGATAAGATCATACTGGAGAGCGTTTCCTATCTCCAAATTGGGTAGTAACTTATAATCGAAGACACAAGCTATAATCCCCAGAGGTATAAATTTGTCGGATAGAATGGAACTTTTGAACTCCTTTTCGTTATTGGCTAGTCTATATCTTATAATACCTCTCCTCAACATCCCTCCTGTCAGATCGTAATCGAGGGAGAGGCTTGTTTCCCACCTCTTGCTATCACTACCAACTGGGAGTGAGCTGTGCTTTATCTTTCCCTCTATAATATGTTGCCAGCTATCTGGGGAAGAGAATATAGATCTAGAGCGGAGTATATTACTATAACCTAATTCACAGCTCCACTTAGGACTTGCTTCGTAAATTAGCTTGAGAGAACCCCCTAATTCATCCTGTTGAGGAAGATAACTATACCACTCTCTAGTAAGCTCTAAACTGGGAGTAAGGCTTAACTTATCGGTTAAGGGGATGGAATCCCTATCCAATTTGACGCTCATATCCTCTTCCCAAAAGGAAAGAGGATCGAGTTTCCCCTTCTCTAGGGATAGGGATGAGGATATACTATAGCTCCACTTAGTTTCGCCGATCCTCATTCTATCTAAGTCAAGTTTCAACTTTGTCTTCCAATCCCCTCGCCTTTCATAATCATAGCTTTCTCCTCTGCTTATCGTTAAGGATGATTTTAGAGGAGGAGAGTTAAGAGAAAGCTCATATTTACCTTGCCAGGGATCTTCTCTCTGAGGCCAGTAGATGAAAGTTAGCTCAGATCCAAAATTTATGCTTAACCTCTGTTTATAGATTATATGATATTTAATCTCATCATTTGAGGGAAATCTGAGGAGCAAGTAGATTAATGAACCCCTTCCAAGAGAGTAATTAGCCCTTACTATAGTTGAGAGTTTATCTTTAGAATTGTAACTTGAAAGGATGCGACCAGAAAGGGCTTTACTGAGAACGTAACTATATTCAGCTTCTATCAACAGGCCCTTAGCGGAATTATATGATAGTTGTTTTAGGGAGAAGGTATTAGGAAGCTTGATATCTCCTATCTTCCAGGGTAAGTAAGGCAAGGTCAAGAAGGGATTTCTTCTGTTCCATAGAGTTACCTTCCAAGCCCTGATCTCCACCTTTGGATAGATCTTCATCCTTTTAGCTGTTATATAGAGAAAGGATTTAGTGGCTGAGGGAATATCAAATTCAGGTATGGTGGAATCTATCCTTCCCTCACCTTTATCGAGTCTTAGAAATCCTCCTTTCTCCTCGGCAAAAGGTATCTCTTGAATATTCTCCCCAATTATGAATATGCTACCCTTATTCTCCTCAAAATCGTAGTTCAGAGCATCGCCTTTTAAGGTTTCATCTTCACCTTTAAGCTGGACATCCCCCTGGGCAGTTATCCTTCCTTTACCGAGATCTATCTGTAGTTGAGAAGCGACAAAAGTAATATCTTTGTATTTTAGATTGATATTCTCCTCCGCTAATATAATATTGTAATCTGGGCTATATAGCAGGAAGTCGCTCTCTAAAGTTAGGGGAGCTATATCGCTAGCCCAAATAGGACTGGGTAAGAGGAGAATCGCCAATGCTACTACTAAGTAGAGGAAATGCATTATTGTTATTCCAATTGTTGCTCGGGGAGAGAGGCTAAAATATCCTTATTAATTATAGCATTTTTCAGGGTGGAGGGCAAGAGAATATCGAAATTAAGCAATGTTTTCACTATTATCACAAAATTTTACTTGCCCAGAGCCATGAATTTTCCTTGACAAATAATGAGTAATATAATAGAATTAAACCAGATTTACAAGCTGATGAATGAAGGGATGTTCTATTGCCTGGGAGAAATCTTTACCTGGCTATCGAAGGACCTATTGGAGTGGGAAAGACGACTCTGGCTCGTCTTATTCAGAGTAGATTCTCGGCCGAGTTATTGTTAGAGATAGTAGAGGAGAATCCCTTTTTAAGCAACTTTTATGTAGATAGAGAGAAGTTCGCCTTCCAAACGCAGATATTCTTCCTCCTCTCCCGCTATAAACAGCAGGAGAGGATAATCCAGCCGAATCTATTCAAATCCACCCTCATAAGCGATTATATCTTCGCTAAGGATTTCATCTTCGCCCATTTAAATCTAAGGGGTGCTGAATTGGATATGTATGATCGGCTCTATAATATAATGAAGAGGGATATACCTCCTCCCGATTTACTTATACTCCTCAGAGCCAGCACCGATATTTTGATGAAGCGGATAGCCATGCGAGACAGGCCATTTGAACGTGATATATCTTATCAATATTTAGACGATTTAAATCGGGATTATCTTGATTTCTTTGCGCACTACTCGGATTACCCGATGCTCATCGTTGATACGAATGATATAGATTTCGTTCGAGATCGGGGAGCCCTGGAGGATATTATCCACTCCATTGAGAATGCTCTGGATACAACTTATGGGGTTAAGAGGGGAGGATATTGAGGATGGCTAAAAAGTTCATCGCGGTGGCTGGTAATATAGGAGTTGGGAAATCTAGCTTGACCTGTCTCCTCTCTCAAAGGTTGGGCTGGGAGGCTTTCTATGAGGTGGTCAATGATAATCCTTATTTAGAGGACTTTTACGCCGATATGAATAAATGGAGCTTCCATCTCCAGATATACTTCCTCTCCCGAAGATTCCACCATCACCGTCAGATAGTAGCCCATCCTAACTCTGTAGTTCAGGATAGAAGTATCTACGAGGATGTAGAGATATTCGCCAAAAATCTTTATCTTCAAGGATCGATGGATGAGAGAGATTATCGAAACTATCGCGATCTATTCGAGACGATGGCTCAGTTCCTTCAGCCACCAGATCTTATAGTATATCTCAGAGCATCTGTTCCTACTCTGAAAAGTCGAATCAAACATAGAGGGAGGGATTTCGAGCAAAATATCCCCGATGAGTATCTAGCCCACTTGAACAAATTATATGAGGAGTGGACGAGCCACTTCGAATCCTGCCCAATTCTAACGATTCCAACGGATGATCTGGATTTTGTGGTATGTAATGATCATCTGGAGTTAATCGCCGATGAGATCCTCGATAAGTTAGGAGTAAAGCTGTGAGATATCTATCCGAGAATAAAAAATCTGATAAGAAGGAGGATAAATGTGATGTTCAAACGTATTAGTCTAAATGGCGATGATTGGCAATTTCATAGTTATATGCCGAATCAATGGCGCTTTCGCCGGGAGCCAGCTCCCTTCGCTCCGAACTATGAGGTAACTTATTGGCTCAAGGGAGAGGTGCCGGGAACCGTGCAATCGGACCTCTTAGCTAATGTCAGGATTCCAGATCCCTATTTCGAGATGAATAGTCTCTTGTGTGAGTGGGTTTATAACCGCGACTGGATATATCGTAAGAAATTCACCGTCCCCGAGGAGCTAAAAGGGTCGAGGGCTCGTTTATGCTTCAAGGGGATAGATTATTCCGCTTACCTATATCTTAATGGGATGTTACTAGGGTATCACGATAAAGGTATGTTTATCCCCGTGGTCTTCGAGGTTACGGATAAGCTCAAATATGGAGAGGAGAATACCTTAGTGGCGATCCTGGAGAAGGCTCCAGATGAATACGCCCAGATAGGTTACACCTCGAAGGTTAAAACACGCAAGAGCAGGGTCACTTATCAGTGGGATTTCGCTACTAGATTAGTGCCTCTTGGTCTTTGGGAGGGAGTCGAGCTTCTATTTGACGATGGCTGTTACATAGATAATATCTGGGTGCGCTCGGAACTCTCCCCTGATTTCAAAAAAGCTGAGATCTTGGTGGAGACCGAGATAGAGGCTGAATCGGGTAAGCAGGTGGATATAACCGCTGATATCTACTACGGAGAGGAGAAGGTAACTTCAGCTACCTCTAAGCACTATTTAGCTCAGGGTATGAACACTGTTCATCAAACTATCTCCCTCGATGATCCCAAGCTCTGGTGGCCTAATGGATATGGTCTGCAGAATCTATATCGGGCTGTCGTCTCGCTCGGCTCGGAAGGAGAGCCACTGGATACTCGAGAGGTCAACTTTGGGATCCGCAAACTTGAGGCTCTTCCTAACGATAAT
The DNA here is from genome assembly GCA_964609495.1 of uncultured bacterium. GTDB lineage: Bacteria > CAZSTA01 > CAZSTA01 > CAZSTA01 > CAZSTA01 > CAZSTA01. The sequence goes on from CAZSTA010000136.1 coordinate 5,596, forward strand.
GCTCCCGAAGATGCTTTCCCTTATGTTATATCGATCAATGGGCGAAAGATATTCGTTAAGGGCTGGAATTGGGTCCCCGTCGATCATATGTATGGCAAGGAGAGACCAGAGAAGTATGAACGACTGTTGCGGTTAGCAAAGGAAGCGAATGTGAACCTGCTTCGCATCTGGGGCGGAGGATTGATCGAGAAGGAGATATTCTACGATCTCTGCGATAAATATGGGATTATGATCTGGCAGGAGTTCATCCAATCGAGTTCGGGATTGGATAACTATCCTCCTGAAGATCCTCAGTATTTGCGATTGCTGAAGGAGGAAGCCGAATCGGTTATAAGGCGCAAACGAAACCATCCCGCCTTAGTGATCTGGTGTGGGGGGAATGAATTGACGGAGCTAGGAGAATCTAGGAGACCTATCGATGGGGATGAGCCGGCGATCATAATCCTACATAATGCGGTGAAGAAGTTCGATCCGGAGAGGATATTTCTTCTCACCTCACCCACTGGTCCCTATTTCTTCATCGCCCCTTGGGAGGAGAAGAACAAGCTTCATGATGTTCATGGAAATTGGGTATATATGGGTCCGAGGAAACATTACGAGTTCTATAACTCCAGTGATGCGCTCTTCCACAGCGAATTTGGCTCTGAGGGGGCTTCCTCATTAAGGACCCTGAAGAAGTTCCTATCGGAAGATAATCTCTGGCCGCCCGATAGGAGAAATGAGGTCTGGGAACATCACGGAGATTGGTGGATGGGAAATAAAGAGACGCTCGATGCGATCTTCGGAGAGCTGGAGGATATCGATAATTTCATCTGGGCAAGTCAGTTTATCCAAGCGGAAGGGGTAAGATATATAATCGAGCAGAACAGGAGGAGAAAATATAGATGCAGTGGCACTATCCCTTGGCAGATGAACGAGCCTTGGCCCAACGCCATCTGCACGAACAGCGTTGATTTCTATACCGAGCCTAAGATGGCTTACTATTATGTAGCTGAATCTTATGAACCAGTCCATATAAGTCTCAAATACGATGGCTTAGAGTGGAAGAGTGGGGAGGATTTCAAAGCTGAGATTTACCTATCCAACTCCGGGGAAGCCCTTACTGGAGCTGTGAATTATATCATCTCCGACTTGAAGGGCAAGGTTTATGAGAGCGATAGAATTCAAGTCGATATCGGGAGCAACTGCTCTATGAAGGTGAAGGATATCGTGTGGTCTATTCCCTCGGATTTCGAGAATATCTTCGTCATCAGCTTCGCTTTTGTGGGAGAGGGTAAAGGAGTGCTTTCTCGCAATGATTATTTCTTCTCTACCGCTCAACCGATATTCAAGGGATTCTTAGAATTGCCAAGAGTGGAATTGAATATCTGGGAAATTAAAGAGCTAGAGGCAGATAGAGAGGGAGAGAGGAGTTATGATATAACGGTGGAGAATAAGGGCGAGGTATATGCCTGTTTCGTCCGCTGTCAAGTAGAGAATGAGGATGACTATTATCTCTATGCTAATGATAATTTCAAGCTTATTCCTCCTAAATCGAAGGCGATCTACTCCCTGACCCTATCTCCTCGAAAGGAGGGAGTTGGGAAAGCCGAGATCAGTTTTGAGGGATGGAATGCCGATAAAGTGGTTAAGGAGTTGTAGTAAGCTCGCGGTCAGTAGATTCTCAGGATAGAGCATATCTTGGTAGATTTCGCTAGATATGTTATGGGGAGATGAAAATGAATAAATGGGATATAGATACTCCCGCGTTGTTGATAGATTTAGATTGCTTGGAGAGAAACATCGAAGATATGGCCTCCTTTGCCCGCCACAAAGGGATAAATCTGAGACCTATGGTCAAGACCCATAAGAGTCCTGATCTGGCGAAGATGCAGATAGAGGCAGGCGCAAAGGGGATATTGCTCGCTAAGTTGGGGGAGGCGGAGGTGATGGCTGATGCTGGTGTAAAGGATATCAACATCGCTTATCCTCTAATTGGGGAGCAGAAGCTCTCCAGAGCTGTATCTCTTATAAAGGATAGGGGAGTCAAGCTCAGGCTAACGGTCGATGATGTGAAACAAATCGAGCCTCTTTCAGCTAAAGGTGTATCTGAAGGCATTGTCTTTTCGGTATTAATTAAGATAGATACTGGGGTGCATAGATTAGGACTTCCTCGGGGGGAGAGGGTGATCGAATTAGCCAAGCGGATAGAGGAACTACCTGGACTCAGCTTTCAGGGGATATCCACCCACGCTGGACATGTCTATACCGCTCGAAGTAGAGATGAGATAGAGAAAGTGGGGATAGCCGAGGGAGAGATAATGGTTGGAGTTAGAGATGATCTTGAGAAAGCTGGTATAAAAGTCGATACAGTTGCCACAGGATCAACTCCAACTGCCAAGATATCTGGGAATGTGAAGGGAGTAAATGAGATCAGACCGGGTAACTATATTTTCTACGATGCGAAGCAAGTTTCGCTTGGAGTTGTCGATGCTAAAAGATGTGCGGCGACTGTGTTGGCAACCGTGATAAGCAGGCCGGCTCCCGATAGAGCGGTGATCGATGCGGGAAGCAAAGCGTTATCCTCTGACCCTGGTGCCGAGGCTATCCCTGGTTTTGGCCTCGTTGTAGGACGAGATGATCTCTTGGTAAAGAAATTATCGGAGGAGGTAGGAGTTGTAGAGTTAACCGAGCCCAAAAGAAGTCTTGAGATAGGGGGTAAGCTGGAGATCATACCTAATCACATCTGTGTAGTGTTTAATTTATTCGATGAGGCTTATGGGATTAGGAATGATAGGGTAGAGAGAACTTTCCCTATCTCTGCTAGAGGTAAAGTAACTTGATTCATTTTCATAGTGCTCCTTTCCAACAAGGGGCACTATGATAATCCCTAATACCCCACAGGTTTGTTACTTAATTCTGCCTTATTCCGTACAGACTGTGCTTTCGGGATATAATGAAAGTCCATCTAACATCTCTGCCGGGATGTCTTTCAAAAACTCTACTTCTCTGAAAACATTTCCGATTAGATCTCGATTGATCTGCTGGGTGTAGTCAGAGAAATTGTTCGTAACATCTCCTGATAAATGGGTATTCATATCCAAAATCCGAACAGGCGTGCTACAGGAAAAATCAAGCGCGTTCAGATCAATATACCGAATTTGCTGATTAAAAAACGTGCGAAAATAAACACGAAGATTTTGTATATCGTAAACAATGCTCCATTTTGTGTAATCAGCCCATGCAACGCTTATCAAAGTATCAAAAGCGTAATCGACTACTGACCTTGTATTTTCTGGATCGTAATTTATCACCATGTGCGCTGCCCGGACGAACCGGTCCAATGAATTATGGCTAGTGGGAAGCGGTAATTCTCCACCAAACCCTTTATGCTTTTTCAAAAACTCGATGGATTCTGCATAGGTACTATTTGTCAGTGCTTTGACCGGCATCGTTTCGTTGGTATGATAAACCAATTTGCCACCAATAAACTCAATGCTGGCACAATTTCCCATTCTATCGCACACCAAATAGTGGATGTTCGCTGCGACAGCCGGCTTAATTCTTATGTTAGAATCACTGGCAATAACTTCCTCAACTGTGCTAAAATTATCCAGTTGATACTGAATCCATTGCAAGTTGTCAATTATAGGCCGTGAATCAGTCGCTGGATATTCGGTTTCATCAAGCCACATCACTTCGACAACCAAACCGGCTTCATTTATTCCACCGCAGGGCAGCTCGCGCCCAAACTGATTAAATGTTACACTACCATATTTCGATATCCAACTGGCTGGTTGCTCATCGGTCGTTGGTGCCATTATTGCCGCTGTTTTTTGAACATGTCGTTTATTAACGATCACCAAGCCATCGTCCACCATCCAGTCGTAATTTCTTCCGAACACGAGCTGATCAAGGTGATCGAGGCAAAAAGTTGAACACGGCTGACCAAGCCTTGGGATCAAACAAACGAATAATATACAGAAAATCAAAAGTTTCATAGAATTCAATTTCATATTCATAATTCCCTCCTTATGTTGTTAATTTGTGTTTATTCTGGTGTTTGGTGGTCTATTTGGTGGTGCTATTCTGTATCCTTG
>CAZSTA010000137.1:0-5788 GCA_964609495.1 uncultured bacterium
CATCTCTCAGGATAGCTAAGAGAGAAGTTAAGCTCCTCGCTTTGATATACCTGAGAGGCTTGAGCTAACACTGTAATGGATGCTAAACCAACAAGGAGTAAAATTGTAAGATAAATGTATCTTAACCTCATTGGTAATCCCTCCTTTTTGGCAATTGAAATTTTCCTTTAATCTTCATTAACTATATCACTTATATAAATGTGACTTGTTCCCTCATATTCCTTAGCGAAAGCTAACTTCGTCGAATCTGGAGACCACGCTGGATTCGAATCGCTACCAAAGCCAGACGATACTCGATACCTACTTTTATCTTGATCTAGATACCAAATCTCAGATTTCTGTTCGACTTTGCCCTCTTTAGACTCGACTTTAATATCCACATAGGCCAGATATTCATTATCAGGAGAAAAGATCGGCTCGAAATAATTTTCTATCTCTGTAAAAACTTCGAGATCATTAAACTCTACATCTATCAATACAATACCGTGCATACCCGCTCCTTGAGTTACCACAGCTACTATTGCCTCTTCGGGAGACCAAGATAGCTGATCGCTCAATATTCCGTTATCTACCTCTAACTTCTCTATATTCGTTGGAAGCACTTCTCTCTTTTCGCTCCCATCAGCGTTCATAACCCATAGAGAGTTAACTCCTGCTATTCCCTCTCCCAAAGTGAAAGCTATATATCTGCCATCGGGAGACCAGCGAGGAAATATGGAATATTCGCTTAACCCCTCAAGCAATACTTCATATTCCTCGGAATTGGAGATATATTGAGCGGTACTCTCTAAGAAAGAAGCAGTCTCCATCTTCCATAAACTTATCTTATCACTTCTTCTGATGGCGAAAAGTAGATATTCTTCATCAGGAGACCAAGTAGGGTTGAGATAGGTAATACGTCTACTATTCACTATCTTTCGTAATGTCCGTCCTTCAAGATCTATAACAGCGAAAAATTTCCCCCCAGCGATTAGTAATTTATCGCTTTGAGGAGACCACTCAAGAAGTCCCACATCTTTATCGGGACCGAAAACCTGGTGCAGTTCGCTACCATCTGCATTCATCGTCCAGATACTATTCTCGTCCTCCCAGAAGTCGATCTTTCCGTTACCGTTCGTATCAGTTTTGCGGGTGAAAGCTATAGCACTTCCCTCCGGCGACCAAAGTGGATTCATATCATAGACCAACCCACTAGTTAAAGCTATCTCGCCTCCGTAAACCGGATTAACGGAGATAATCAACAAGAAGATAATAGGAAACAATACTTTTAAAGACATTTATCTCACCTCTTAAATAAATTAAAAACTAATATCAACTATTGGCATTATGAAGCAAAAATCTTGTTTTGTCAATACTTTTCTCTTTAAGCAATTCTAATATCTCCTAAACTTAACTAATTTACTCTACTTATATTATACCAAAAAATATTAAATTTGTCAAGATTATTTTTAATAATGAAATCATATTTATATACTTCCTCTGTTTTCGGTCTTGACAGAAGGTAAATTCAAGTGTATAATAAAGTTCGATGGTTATTAGATATAACGAGGAGGTGGAGAAGGATGAAAAGTAACAGGAGAGCTTTCCCTGGCTGGATACTGGTAATTGTAGGTATGTTATTGTTACTTGGCAGTTTGAGAGTCATAAATTGGGGGAATATATGGCCTATATTCCCTCTAGCTGTGGGATTGGCTTTCTATGCGGGGTTCTTCGGTAGGAAAGAGAAACCAGCAGGTTCAGTGGGATTATTGATGCCCGGAACAATTCTTATCATCCTGAGCTTGACCTTTTTCTATAGCAATATTATGGGATGGGATGTCTGGGAAAGAATATGGCCCATAGCTCCTTTCTCCGTAGGTGCTGGTTTCTTTGCTATGTATTACTGGGGGACAAAAGAGAGAGATTTATTAATCCCAGGGTGGATCTTAGTTGGAATCTCCTTAATCTCCTATATTATATTTGGTTTAGGAAGAGGAGGTAGGATTATCCTAGCCCTAGTAGTGATCGTAGCTGGAGCCCTGCTCTTGCTTGGAGCTTCTAAATCTAAGAGGGAGACTATGGAGGAGGTGAAGGAAACATCTCCTGCTGAAAGGGAGGAATAAGCTTATCGAGAAGGGCTCTAGGGGGATAACAGGATTTTAGAATATGGAGTGAAGAGGAGGAGGTATATGGACTATTCAAAGATCAGTGGATTCAATTATCAACCCAGTTATGGGAGTAGTGGATTCGAGCTTTGGCAGAAGTTTGATGAGGCGATTATCGACAAGGAGCTCGGTCTTGGTAAAAAGTATTTTCCGAAGATGAATGCCATTCGGTTATGGCTCTCCTGGAATTCTTTTATTCGCAATCCAGAGCGATTCTCAAATAATTTCGAAATTGCCTTGACAATTGCCGCAAAGTATGATCTTGTTGTTATGCCCGTTCTTTTCAATCGATGGCACGATAGTGTACTCGACTACGGTGGTATCTACATCGATCACTTCCTGCCGCGAGTCAGTTGGGTGCAGAGCAAGGATATGTTCGCTCCTTATCTAGAAGCGATTGTTGGGAAGCACGCTTCAGATCCCCGCGTGTTCGCTTGGGACCTTTGCAACGAACCGTTTTCCTATTCTTGCCCGCCGGATGATATCCCCGAAATCGTCAAAGCAGAATACGGCTGGCTTGAGGAGATATACAATACCTGTAAGCGACTCAGTGCCGAAGCCCCTATCACCGTTGGCATACATCCTGGGCACAGGCTCAGAGGTATTCAGCAGATCGAGCCTATCAGCGATATATTGAGTATTCATCCCTACTGGACAGCGGACAGCCCACCCCATAAAAAATCGGCCTATGAGAAGCTGTTAGACGAGTATGTCGCCTTTGCCGATGAGGTGAAGAAGCCGTTGTTGGCAACGGAGACATGCTGGGGGGCTCTTGATGATGAGAAGCGCGTGGAGATCATTCGTTATACACTAGGAGAGCTTAAAAAGCGCAAAATAGGTTGGCTTGTATATCTATTGCATCATAGCCTCATCGCAGATGCCCATCGACCGGAATTTGGACCTGTCGGGGCGCCAGGGAACTTGTTGTTCATAGAAGCCGATGACACCTTGCGCCCGGGACACGAAGTATTCAACGATTTCTAAAAGAAAAAATAGGAGAGGTGATAACTAAATGTCGAAGAAGATAGTTAATGATTATCTTAAAAACTGGACTTCTTTTGAAAAGACCTCTAGGGGAGTAGAGTTCAGCTGTCAAACAAGTCAAGGAAAGGAAGTGCATTTCCGTTTAGAAGTAGTCTCTGAGGATATATTACGCCTCCGGATGAATCCTGGGGGTATAAAGGAGAAAAAGAGTTTCATCTTAACCGAGGAGAAATGGCCTCCTCCTAAGTTCTCCCTGGAGGAGTCTGAGAAAGCTCTAGTGGTAAAAACTGAACATCTCCATACAGAGATCAAAAAAGACCCTTGGGAGGTTTCGATAAGGGATTCTGAGGGCAGATCGGTATTCAGAGAGAAAAACGATGATTTTAACGTCTTGAGAAAGCACGAAATTTCTCCTATCGGCTACGAATACGACCCCACCCAAGATAGCTACAAGGTGAGGGAAACTATAGCCATTGGAGCTGATGAGAAATTCTATGGTTTTGGAGAGAAGTTCTCCAGTCTAAACAAGCGGGGTCAGGTGATAACCTCCTGGACAACCGATGCCCTGGGGATCTCCACCCAAAGGTCTTATAAGAACGTCCCCTTCTTCTTAAGCACCAATGGCTATGGCCTCTTTATCCACTCAACCTATAAGATCGCCTACAATATGGGAGCCAGTTCCTTCGTCTCGTATTCATTTGAGATCGAGGATGCCGATCTCGATTATTTTCTGATCTACGGTCCCTCTTTTAAGGCGATTCTCAAACGCTATTCGGATTTAACAGGCTATGCGCCTATGCCTCCTAAATGGTCCTTCGGGTTTTGGATGAGTAAGTTTGGATACCGAAACAGAAAGGAGGTGGAGGAGTTAACCGACAAACTCAGGAAGCGGGATATCCCCTGTGATGTAGTGCATATAGATCCCTACTGGATGGGCGATTTCTCCCAGTGGTGCGATCTAAAATGGGACGAGGAAAGATTCCCAAATCCGAAGGAGATGATGGCTGAACTTAAAAAGAAGGGATTTAAAATCTGTCTCTGGGAGAATCCTTATGTTCCTACAACGACCCAGATGTTCAAGGAGGGAAAGGAAAGAGGTTACTTCGTTAAGGATTCCGATGGTTCGCCTTTCCTGATAAAGGGGTGGGCGGGGGATAATAGACTTGCTGTAGTAGATTTCACCAACCCCGAAGCCACAAAATGGTACCAAGATAAGCATAGGGAACTCCTTCAGATGGGCGTAGCCACCTTTAAGACGGATTTTGGGGAGTGGGCACCTGAAGATGGATATTATTATAATGAGATGAGGGGAAAGGAAGCCCACAATCTATATCCCCTGCTTTACAATAGAGCTGTCTTCGAAACGATAGATGAATACACTCAAGGTAAGGCTTTGGTCTGGTCCAGATCAACATACGCTGGCTCCCAGAAATACCCCGTTCATTGGGGAGGGGATTGTAGGCCAACATACAAACATATGGCGTGCCAACTCAGGGGAGGCTTAAGCCTGGGGATGAGTGGCATACCTTTCTACGGTCATGATATGGGCGGTTTCGCTGGAGAGACTAATCCTAGGCTATACGTTCGCTGGTCTCAGTTCGGTTTCTTCTCCTCCCACTCTAGGAGCCACGGCGTTACTCCCCGTGAACCATGGGAGTTTGGAAAATCTGCTGAAGATATCTTCAGGAAGTATGATAAGCTCCGCTACCGCCTGCTGCCCTACATATATTCCTCAGCGAAGGTCTCAACTATGACCGGGCTCCCAGTTATGCGCCCTCTTATACTGGAGTACCAGAACGATCCCAATACCCATAATCTGGATTTAGAATATCTCTTCGGGGAAAGCTTCCTGGTTGCGCCTTTGTTCAGCGAAGATGACGAGAGAAGTCTCTATCTTCCAGGGGGTAAATGGATCGACTACTGGAATAAGAAAGAATACGAAGGACCCAGTTGGATCGACTATTATGCTCCTTGGGATGTCCTTCCTTTGTTTGTTAAAAAGGGAGCTATTATCCCTATGGGACCTGAGATGAGCTATGTAGGGGAGATAGAAACAGATCCCCTAACCTTGGATATATATCCAGATGAAAGCGGAGAATTTACCCTCTATGACGAAGATCAACCGTCGATAGATATCTCCTATAGCTCTACACCCTCTGGTCTTCAATTGACTATTGGTGAACTTGGGAGGAATCTCGAAATAATTCTCAACAACCTGACTAGGCCAAAGGACGTAAAGCTTGATGGCAACAGTCTCCAGATGTGCGGAACAGATAAGGATTTTGAAGATGCTGAGAAGGCCTGGAGATATGATGGGATGAGGGTTATGATTAAAGCTAGGGTCGAAAAGAGTGCGAAACTTCTAGTTGATCTCAAATAGAGAGATGCTTCGAGGTGATAACTAGCTATCACTTCTTCTAACCTGACAGCATTTTATACTATTAGAGCTTAGGTGGGTGGGGAGGAGATATGGCAGATGATCAAGAAGGAGATAATTAAGAGAGCTATACACTTCGATTTTCCCGAACGGATCGGCCTACGTTATGCCTTCGACCAAGATCGCTCGGATATAGCGCACGTAGGCTTCAAAGCAGGAGCGGATTGGAGACCAACTCGAGATAATGAGGATGAATGGGGATGTATATGGGATACGTTGGGAG
>CAZSTA010000137.1:5798-9668 GCA_964609495.1 uncultured bacterium
CCTCCTTCGGTCAAGTGGTGGGACATCCCATCGCAGATTGGGATGATTATCCGGATTATAAGTTCCCCGACCCCTATGCCCCCGGAAGATTCGATGGTATAGCTGAGGTAATAGAGAATTATAGCGATCACTATATCGCCGCAGGTATGGATATCTCTGGCTTTAATCGCTTGACATTCCTAAGGGGATACGATTGTCTATTAGAGGACTTATATCTTAATCGGGATAAGCTTTAGGAGTTAGCCGATCGTTACTTCGAGTTCGAGATGGAGATAATCAAGGGATATAGCCAATTCGATATTGATGGTATTTGGTTCGCTGATGACTGGGGAATGCAAAATACGCTGATGATATCTCCCGATATGTGGAGAGATTTCTTCAAGCCCAGATATAAGATGCAGTTCGATCTTGTTAACTCTTTGGGGATGGATGTTATATTCCATAGCTGTGGATATGTGCGAGATATCATCCCTGACCTGATCGAGATTGGAGTGGATGCCTTCAATTTAAATCAACCCAGGTTGTTAGACATAAATGAGCTAGCGAATAGATTCAGAGGTGCTACTTGCTTTATCTGTCCGGTGGATATGCAGACTACTATGATCAAAGGCACTTCTGAGGATATTTGGAGGGAGGCCGAGGAGCTAGTTCAAAAACTTGGTAGTGCTGAAGGAGGTTTTATAGCCTGCTGTGATGAGGGAATAGATCATGGCTATGTGCCTATGGATAATATAAGGGAGATGGGGAAAGCCTTCGAGGAATACGCTTTTTTAGCTCATACCCCTGCTGATTAGCATATATGTGATGTCTTCTTTCGAGTGCTAGATATCTTTTTTGCACTATTATTCTACCTCTCTTTATTGTAGGCTGGGGTGATCTTGGTATCCTACTCAATAGGATATATCTTTGCTCCTAGGATCTTTAAGACTAAATGATAAAATCAAAGCCGTAGCTACAAATATCGTTACCAAGGCGAATACCGCTGAATAGGATATATATTGAACGATCAAGCCTCCAATAGCCGGCAGAATCATTATGGGTATCCCCATGCTGTTATTAACAGCTATATAACTCGGTCTCTCCAAGGGATCAGCGATCTCCAAAGTAAAATTGATAAATCCCATCCATTCTCCCCCGATAACAACCCCTAGGATGAAGAAAATTCCCAAGTATATATACTTCACTATATTCGCCCCTCCAGATATGAGATCATAATTAACCAAGAGGGTGAGAACTAAAGCAGATAGGGGAGCGATCAACATAGAGGCAAGCACTAATTGAATAACAAGTTTATTGCTGATCTTATCACTAATATATCCCCAGATCAAGCTAGCGATAGTTTTGCCGATCATATTGAAGGAGATGAAAAGGCCGATTATTCCGGCCTCCATATTTAGAACTTCTCTAGCGTAGAGGATATAGAAAGGGAGAGCCATAGTAGAAAAGACGCCTAGCAACTTCACATATATCAGTCTGTTGAATACCTTATCCTTCCTTATTAATATCTTCAGGCTTCTCAAAAATTCTAGGAAAGAAGCCTTCCTTTCCGCTTTAAAGGGATAGATAGGTTCTTTTATTAAGAGATTGAATGAAATTCCGCTTATGAGCAGGGAAAAGCATATAAAGAAGATCCAAAAGTAATTTCTGGGAAATTCGAGAGAGGGAAGCTCTAATATATATTTGATTAAAAAACCAGCTGCGACTGCCAATAATCCCCCTAATACTTGCCTTCCTCCCAGTAATCTCCCTCGATAATTAAGTGGGATACATTTCGCTAACAAGTCTAGCCATAGAGCTCCTACTAATCCATCTCCTATATTTACGGCAGCTATAGCAAGAGTAAATGAGATGATCAGCAAGGTCGGATTCCTCATACCATAGAAATAGACTACTAATAGGAAGGGAATGAAGAAAGTTCGACCAATTATGTTCATGATCACAATTAATAGCTTCTTCCTCTGCCTATGCCCGAAGTAACCAGCCGCAAATAGCTGAGGGGAATACCATCCTCCTAAGCGTATGGAAGAGATTATCCCTACCATAACGCGAGAGCCACCTATAGCACTTATAAATACTGGAACTATCGTAGTCTCATGCGAGAATGCTAGGCTCAGATGGAAGAGAATCCCATCCATTAAGATCATCAGAAAATTCCGACGCAAGCTTCCCTTTACTTGCCCCTCATAATCCGCTAATAGTTCAACATCAGTTTGAGTAGCCATAGACTATCCTTTCTAGTATAGAGATTGTAATGATGAACCCTTTCGAGGCTCCTTCAAGCCAAAGCTACAGAGCAATCCCAAGCTTGTCATAACGGTGACGATGATAAATACCGCCTCGTAGGATATATATTGGACGATCACTCCTCCGAGGATGGGCAGAAATATCAGAGGAGCACCGATACTGTTATATATTGCTATGTAACTTGCCCTATCCTCTGGTTGGCGATCTCTAAAGTATAATTCAAAAAACCCATCCATTCTCCTCCGAATATGAATCCCATAAGAAAATATACAATAAGATATATGTATCCCAAACTCTCCGCTTCGTCAGGTATAACTCCGTAATTTGCTCCTACTCCTATAAGCACAGCCGATAATGGAGTTAGCACCATTATTATGAGGACTAGCTGGATCACCAATTTGTTGCTGATCTTATCGCTAATATATCCCCACATCATACTCGAGAGCATTTTCCCTAGCATACTTGCGGAGACGAAAAGTCCAACCATATTCGTGTTTACCCCTAAAGACTCGGTAGCGTAAAGAGCGTAGAATGGAGTAGCCATCCCGAGAAATGCACTCAATAGTTTTACTAACATTGCTCGAGCGAACATCTTATTCCCTTTGAGGATGGCTGGCAAGCCTCTCAGATATTCCATGAGACTATCGCTTTTTTTCGTCTCATAAGGAGCGAGAGGCTCTCTTATCAATAAATTACCCAGGGTCGAGAGCTGAAGGGTAATAAAACAGAAGAAGAATATGATCGCATAATCTTGAGGAAAGGTTAAACTGGGATTTCCTAGGATATATTTGATTAGCAACCCAGCTAATATCGTCAATCCTCCCCCGATGATCATCCTTCCTCCTATAAGCCTTCCTCGATGGGTGGCAGGGATAGCTTTAGCCATCATGCTAGTCCAAGGGACTCCTATCATCCCCTGCCCAAAACTGAAGATCGCAAAGACAAGGAAGAACAGTAATAACACTACATTTAGATTATCCTTGCTGTAGAAATAAGCGAAAATTACAAAGGGGAGAAAGAACAGTCTGCTTATAAATAGAGGAAGCACTACATACGGCTTATATCGCTTTTTATGTCCTATGTAGTTAGCTATGATAAGCTGAGGCAAAAACCAACCAGCCGATCTTATGGTGGTTACTGATCCTACTAATATATCAGAGCCACCAAGAGCTCTAACAAAGACAGATAAGATCGAGTTCTCCTGAAGAAAGCCCAAGCTTATATGGAAGAATACTCCATTTAACAGGAACATCGCGAAATTCCAACGAAAATTTTTGCGGACTTCCCACTTATAATCTTTTGCTGATATGATCTCTTCCTGGGCAGTTGACATCTATTTTATCTCCAAATTAAAGATAGTGAAGCCGACTTACCTCATCTCTCGAAGAGGTATATCGGCTATAAAGACAAAATCATAATCCCTATCAAGTAGTTTCAAAATTTTTTGTCTGAGATGTTCGAGATCAAATTACGCCTTGAACTCATATAAATCACCCTCCCCTAACCCCTCCCATCAAGGGAGGGGGGAATAAAGGGCTTTGGTTCAATCTCAGTGTTCCCTCTCCCCTCGTGGGTGAGGGGGGAATTAGTCTTTAACTCCCTAACGAAGAACTAAGAATATGATAC
>CAZSTA010000138.1:0-9628 GCA_964609495.1 uncultured bacterium
AATCTCTTCTCTCCGAGGTGCTGATCATCCAGAATCTACCTCTTCCTATCTGCTCTAAGGCATGCCTTATCTCGCTTTGAAAGAGCACTACAATGGCTATAAGCCCCACGGTCGCCACTCGATCGAATAGCCAACTCATTAAATATAAATTGAGCCAATTGCTGACCCCCATAGCAATAAAGAAAATAAACAGTCCTTTCATCAATTGTGTTGCTCTGGTGCCCTTGATTATCATTATCAACTTATAGAGGATAAAAGCGACAATTATAATATCGATTAGATCTTGCCATCGGATAGAAAAAATTGAATTAATAAATTGAGTTATCTCAATTCACCTCGTAAAGGAAACTTTTTAACCTTATATATTTTTGCCTGCAAAAGTTACCAGAACACTTGAGCTTCTATTTGTATAAGGGGGGAGAATTTCTCCCCCAATTTATGGCAGAAGTTTCCTTTATATACTAAAGGGGATCTCCTTCTTCTAAATTATATCGTATTTTTCGCTTTAAGGCAAGAGAAAATATTAAAACCTCTTGACAAAAGTTCCTAAAAAGTTTATTATTAGAGACATCGGATAGTTTTATCCATTGGATCAAAAATCGCAGTGAGGAGGGAAATAGATAATGAGAGGCTTGAGCAAGATTGGTATAGTCTTATCATTGATGGCTGTCTTCGTAGGACAATTATTTGTTTTGAGCGCCTTGGGAGAGGAAAAGTCCGCTCCCATTTATAGCTCGGATTTTGCGGTTATGCAGCAAGGTAAAACCTTCTTTGGAAATCCGGCCGCCACTCCAGAGACCAAGACGAAGGAGACTAAATTCTATATAATGAAGAAGTTCAGCCCTACTGATGAACTGACGCTGAGTATGGTCGGATATGAACAGCGCAGTAGGGGGCTTATAAGCATGGGAGCGACTGGTCAGACGGAGAGCTATCTGGGTGTTGCTCTCTTAGACCTTCGCTTCAAGAGTTTCTCTCGAACCACTCTTCGCCTCTCCTTCGGCCAAGAGCTAGGGGGAGCTTTCGCTAGTGGTGTTAATCTCAACCTTATGAACGAGAGACTCAATAACGAAAGCGAATTTAAATTGGGATTCGATATCGGATTTACTTACATACTCGTTCCTGATGAACTCACCGTGGGGATATTGATCCGAGATCTTACTGAGATGGGAGCAACAAAGAAAAAAGAAGAGAAAGAAGAGGAGGAAGGACAAGCTGAGGAGGATGAGGATAATGAGGAAGAAGAACTAATAGGGATAGGAAGTAGTCTCTCTTTAGAGATAAATTATTGCCCCTTCAAAAGCACCTCCCTGATGCTTAGTATCAATCGCAGCCTAGGTGATAGTGGAGATACTGAGCCACATATTGTCATCTCTCTGGATTGGGAGGCTATGAGGAATCTGTTTCTAAGAGGTGGTTGGACCACTGAAGGAGAGGCTATAAGTTTAGGATTAGGGTATAAAGCTGATGTATATAGATTCGATTACACCATCTCGCGAAGGGGAGAGGAGGAACTCGAGCATACGGTTGGGATCACTGCTAGTATCAGCTATTGACGAGGGTGAATTTAATTGAAAATTGGAATATTTACAGATGCTTATAAGCCTATAGTAAGTGGGGTAGTAAATTCTATAGAGTCCTTTAGAGCTGGACTAACCACCTTAGGCCATAAGGTCTATATATTCGCTCCTGATTTCCCTGGTTATGAAGATCGTCCTGATGGGATATTTCGCTTTAGCTCAATTAATATACATCCAGAAATATATTTCCCAGTAGCTATACCTTTCTCGCCAAGACTCTTCTCCATAATAGCGAAGCTCGATTTGGATATCATTCATACGCAACATCCTTTCGTTATCGGAGAGGTAGGGGCTTTTTTCGCGAGAAAACTTAAGATACCCTTAATCTATACCCTTCATACTCAATATGAGCAGTATTCCCACTATGTTCCTCTTAATCAGAGATTTGTTAGAGCTCTTACTCGCCGAGTAGTTAAATATTATACCAGTAATTGCGATTGTGTGATAACTCCGGCCTCTAGAATCAAGGAGCTTTTAGTAGCAGACTACGGGATTAATTCCTCCAGAATCGAGGTGATTCCTAACGCTATAGACCTTTCTCTCTATCAGAATATCGATCCAGAGTTAGTAAAAAGCAGATATTCGCTCAATGGAGGGCGGAAGGGATTAGTTTTCGTCGGAAGGCTCGCTAGAGAGAAAAACCTCTCCTTTCTTCTATATTCCTTCCAAAACATACTCAGAAGAAGAGGAGATGTCTATCTAATGATCGTGGGAGGGGGGCCAGAGGAGATTAATCTGCGTAATTTAGCTAAAGAGTTGAAGATCGAAAAATCAACGATCTTCACTGGTTCGCTTCCTTATCAGCAGATTCCTTATTACTATGCCGCAGCCGATATCTTTGTTACTGCTTCCACTACCGAGGTTCATCCCCTAACCCTCATCGAGGCGATGGCGGCGGGATTACCGATCGTTGCAGTAAATGCATTTGGAACTTGCGATATGGTGACTCCCGGGGAAGATGGTCTCCTTACGGCGAACTCATCAGGTAACTTCGAGGAGGGGATCTTAACTCTCCTGGATAATAAGGGACTCCGGGATGAGATGTCGATTAAAGCTAAAGAAAAAGCTCAGAAATACTCTATTCCTTATATCTCTAAACAATTGGAGAAGCTTTACTTATCTCTACTTGAGAATTAAAACCGTTCTCTATCTCCTCCCAGCTTATCCCTTTCCTTTTACCTTCTTCATTTTTCCCCTAGATTATAGCACTTCACCCCTTTATTGTCTATAATACTAGGACAATATTTCACTCTCTTATAACAGAGTCCCTACAGATTATCCTATTAAAAATACGTTAGCATGAAATTTTACATCTTAAGAAAAATAATTTGGTATCAGGAGGCTCTTTTCTTATAGTTAGATCGTTTAGAATATCGATTAGAGCTGCGAAGTTCTGGGGGTTGTTTCCCTTTGAGATTATCCCTGAGCGCTATTATCAGCTCCCGAACGCTAATTATGTTAATATATATCGAGAGGATAAAAAGTAAAGCTACCACAATTATCTGTAGGATCATCTTCTGTTAACTCCATTGAATTAGATCTTAATATCGAACTCCTGTTCGATATTATTATAACACATAACCCTTTATTTGTCAAGAAAAATTTGACAGTTTAGAAGGTTTCGGATAAAATTAGACTAGAGAGGAAAGTAGCAAATTCTTATGAGGGGAGGATGAGATATGATGAGAAGAATAGTCGTAATATTGATATTACTGATAGTGTTGAGCTTAGCAATCGGATGTCAGGAATTTGAACTGGCTCTTACAGGAGAGGCGGGCTTATCTCAACCAGTATGGTCGCCTGATGGTGATAGAATTGCCTTTATCTCCTTCATTCCAGAGGAGGGCGAGGCTGAGGAGGAAAACGATTATTTTCGGCGAGAGTTATGGATTATGAATGCTGATGGGACTGATCTGAAGAGGATTGTGTCTGAGAGGAATCAAGAGCTTAATTTACTCGGCATACAACCTCCTGCTTGGTCTCCCGATGGGAAGCGGATAGCTTATGTTCTGGAGGATGACCTGTGGATAATTGATGTTGATAGGGGAGAACAGAGACAATTGACCTCCGATATCGACGTTTTCTTCCTCAACTTCTGGCCTCCTAATTCGATCTGGTCTCCTGATGGGAAGAAGATAGCCATATCCTCTAGTGATTCTGATGAGGAAAAGTGCGATCTTTGGATAGTTGATACTGAGACTGGTGAAAGGAAGATGTTGATTCGAGTAGAGAAGGGAATAATACTTCCCTCTTACTCTTCTACTGGAGATAGGATAGCCTATCTCAGTGGGAATGAGGATAATATCGAGCTTTGGTCGATGGATAAAGAGGGCGGTGATATGATATTACTGGTTGGGATAGGTGATGAGGAACGGGAAGGTAGTTCTGATTTTCTCCCTCCTTTTTCTCTCTCCTGGTCGCCTGACGGGAAAGAGATCGCTTTATCTATCTTCTTGGGGAAAGAGGAAGATGGAAGGGTGCAAGTTGAAGTTTGGGCTGTTGAGGCTAAGGGAGGTGGTTTACGAAACATCACCGATACCAGATTCTTTGACGAGATGTATCCGATATGGTCCCCCGAGGGAGAGAGTATAATCTACTTCTTATGGGATAAGGAATTAGAGAAGTTCTTCCCTCGGATCATTAGCAAAGAGGGGAAACATAAAGAAGCTCTTATAATAGGATTAGATACCAAGCTCTTGGTGCAATCCCTTAGAGAATCATCGCCCTTATTGTCCTTCTCTTGGTCTCCTGATCGTCAGAAGATAGCTTATGTCTATGAAGGTAATATATGGATTATGGGGAAGGATATATCTCAACCTAGGCAATTGACTTTCTTCAAGGAGGAGATATTTGAAGAGGATAGTGAGTGATGGCGAGTCTTTGAAGCAGTTGTGTGAAATATAAGGGCGATCTATCAAGTAATAGAGGGTGTTTTAGTGCTAGAGGAGGTATAAAGCTAGATATTAAAATGGTCAAAGAGAGTGTGAATTATGAACGCTTACGAGAGAATCTTCCAATCGCTCGAGGTAGCTGTTCTCATTTTGCTTTTAACCGTAGTTCTAAATTTTATCTTGTTCAATGCAAAGGAGGTCGAAGCTGAAGATAAGATGAATACTTGGATACTGACTACAGATTCGTTCGTTGACTATACCCGCGTTTACTTAGGGAATGGATATATAAGCACTCAAGTGCCAATAGAGGGCAATGGCTGGGCGGGATTTAAGCCGGTGAACTGCTATATAGCAGGAGTATATAATCAATCCGATCCTAAAAGGGTTACTCATACCGCTATAGTTCCTCGTTGGAGTGCTCTAATCTATGATAATGGTTATCATAAGTTCTCCGTTGACAGCGGAGGGACTATCAAGCCCTACAGACAGGAACTCGATCTCAGAGATGGATACATACGAACTACTTGTACCTGGGAGGATCGGGATAGAGTTACTGATCTAGATATTACTATTTTCGTCTCTCGTGATGATGCCCATCGAGCAGTTATAAAATACTCTCTAGTTCCTCGCTTCACAGGAACAGTTAGGATTATAAATGTCCTTGATGGTTCTGCTTCTCCTGATCTAGAGGCGATAGAGAGCGGTAGCGATGCTGAAGGACAGCTGATCTGGCTGGAGACCGAAACAGGGGAATCGCAGATCGATATCGTTGAGGCTTCCATCCTCGCTTCCTCATCTGGCGTAAAATTTGAAGATGTTGAATATGAGGCTGATAAGAGTGGCAAGATTACATGGCAGAGGATATCTTTCCCAGTAGTAGCAGATGAGAAATATACTTTCTACAAATATGTCTCGGTTTATACATCTTTAGATTCGAGGGATCCACTAGAGGAAGCTAGAGAATCCGTGTTAGTAAGTGCTGATATTGGTTATGAGGCTTGCTTTGAAAAGCATCGAGCCGCTTGGCATAATATTTGGGAAACTGATATCGAGATCGAGGGAGATACGGAGCTTCAAAAGATGATTCATTCTCAGATATTCTTTCTGCTAAATAGTATAAGGGCCGGATGGGATTGGTCCATTGCGCCAATGGGAATCTCCAGCAGTGGATTTAATGGTCATATCTTCTGGGATGCGGAGACTTGGATGTATCCACCTCTACTTTTGATGCATCCAGAGTTGGCTGAATCGATGCTCAGATATAGATATAACACCCTGTCTGGAGCGCAACAGAAGGCTAAGGAGAACGGATATGAGGGGGCGATGTTCGCTTGGGAGAGCGCCTCGACTGGAGTGGAGACGACTCCTAAATGGGCTGATACTGGCGAATACGAGCATCATATTACTGGAGATGTAGCTTTGGCTCAGTGGCAGTATTATCTTGTTACTCTGGATAAAGAATGGCTCGAAAGGTATGGATATCCGATAATTTACGAAACCGCTAAATATTGGGTGAGTCGAGTGATTTATAACTCCGAGGCAGATCGCTATGAGGTAAGGGGCGTGATCTGTGCTGACGAATATTCGGGAGTAGTCGATAATAATGTCTTTACTAATGCAGTAGCGCAGAGGAATCTCTATATAGCGATCGAGGTCTGCAAATTGTTGGACAAGCCCTATCCGAATGAGTGGAAGACTATCGCTGATAAGATGTTCTTCCCCTTCGACAAAGTGGGGCAGAAATATCTGGAGTTCGAAGATTACGCAGGGCAACGGATAAAGCAAGCTGATACTAATTTACTGACGTATCCTCTGGAATTTCCTATGTCTGAAGATGTTAAGGCTAATGATCTCGACTACTACACCAAAGTCTTCGATGTGAATGGACCTGCTATGAGTTCTAGCATATACTCGATCGTCTCCGCTGAGTTGGGGAGAAGAGAAGGGGCTTATGAATACTATGTCAGAAGCTACAAGCCTAATGTCAAACTACCTTTCTATGCCTTCAGCGAGACCCCGATAAATAATAACTTCTGCTTTCTAACGGGAATAGGTGGATCGCTACAGAGCTTAATTTATGGCTTCACTGGTTTGAGAATCCATAAGAAGGGATTAGCTTTTACCCCTTTTCTCCCCGAGGAGTGGGATCAGCTCAAGCTGAAGAACTTCAAGTTCAGGGGTGCCTCCTACGATATAGTGGTCAAGAAAGGGGATGGAGGCTCGTTTACTAAGAGCTGTGATAATTTAGCTTTAAGCCTCGAAGCTGATGACTATCGCTTAACTCCGAGAGGGAAATTACATCTTATCCTATCCCTGGCTAATGAGGGAGATACTGCTTTAAGGGAGGGGAAATTCGAACTTCGGCTACCTGAGGGATGGGAGATCGAGAGGGCGCAGAATAGTGAATTCAAGGAGTTAAAGGCTGGAGATACTATATCCGCTGATTTTGAGATAGCTGTCGGGGAGGAGATCGAGGGGGATTTCTCATATATAGCGGGTTTACTTCTCTGTCAGAGAGAAGGAAAGAGGATAGAGGATGAGATAGGGTTTGAGGTTAGAATCGAAAAATAGATTGAATTTTGCTGAGGTAGGTGATAATTTTGCTGAGGAAGATAGGTATATCGGTAATTTGCTTAGCTATGCTATTGATAACCTCGGTGACCGAAGCTATCACCGAGGAGGAGTTTGCAAAGGCTAGAGAGAAGATGGTCCTAGAGCAGTTGAAGGGGAGAGATATAACTGATCCGAAGGTTTTGGAGGTTATGGGGAAAGTCCCTCGTCATAAATTCGTTTCTGAAGATCTATTGAGACAAGCTTATGCTGACCATCCTTTACCTATCGGAGAAGGACAGACTATATCACAGCCCTATATTGTGGCGCTGATGACTCAGGTTCTAAAGCTGGAGCCATCGGATAAGGCTTTAGAGGTAGGCACAGGTTCAGGATATCAAGCGGCAGTCCTCGCTGAGATCGTGGATCAAGTATATACCGTGGAAATAAGACCTAAATTGGCTGAAAGTGCGGCAGAGCGTCTCAAAGAATTGAAGTATGATAATGTCGAGGTGAGAAATTCGGATGGGTACTTTGGGTGGGAGGAAAACGCTCCCTTTGACGCGGTAATCGTGACTTGTGCTGCTGATCATATCCCTCCGCCTCTGATATCTCAGCTTAGGGATGGAGGGATGATAGTAATACCGGTGGGGAGTCCCTTCAGTTATCAACAGCTTATACTTCTGGAGAAGAAGGGCTCAGATATATATACTAAGCAAATAACAGGAGTTCTCTTCGTTCCTATGATCGGCGAGATCGAAAAGAAGGGTAAGTAACCCCGCAAAGGTTCTCCAAGATTATTATGGCGGTAATCTCTTCAATATTTTTCTCCTTCTTCAAGTGGGGCTAAAGAGGGTTGTCCATCCCTAGCAATTACGATAGGGAGCACTTGGACTCCTCTTAGCCCCCGCTTGTCGATAAGACAGCGGAGAATGATAGCTTGGCGCGTATAGGGCCAAGGCTGATCGAAGACGAAGTTTCCTAGACTGTAAAATACTAATCCATTCTCAGTCATCTCCATCTCCTGAACTACATGGGGATGGTGACCGATTATCAAATCTGCTCCAGCTTTTAGGACTGCATAGGCGATCGAACGCTGTCTTGAGGAGGCTTTAGGTTGATATTCCTCTCCCCAGTGGAAAGATACTATCACAAAATCAGCTTCATCTTCGGCAGTTTTTATATCTCTTTCCAGCTGAGCAGGCTGAGCTCTCCTTAATCCTGTCTCTCCGGGGATGTCATAGGGATCGATTATATCGGTATAAGCTAGAAAAGCGATAGCGAGCCCTTTAACTTTCTTTATCACAGGTTCGTTGTCTCCTTCATTAATCCCCACTGTCAATATCTTTGCTTTCTCTAGTGACTCTATAGTATCTTGGAGAGCTTCCTCTCCATAGTCCAGAGTGTGATTATTAGCTAGAGAGAGGATATCGAACCCAGCATAGACCAGTCCCTCTATCACCTCTGGCTCGGCGCGGAAGCGATAGGAACCGGGGCGTAACTCTCCTCTTTGGGAGATCGGATTCTCAAGATTAGCGAAGGCGATATCGGCTTTTTTCAATATCTCAACTGTAGCAGAAAAAGGATATTGGGGAGATCTTCGAGCGATAACCTCCCCTACGTAACGGCTGAGCATAATATCGCCCACCGCTATAAATTCGACGCTCTCTTCTATATCTTCAATCCCTATCGGTCTATCATCTCTTAGGAATACCCAGGGATAAGTGGAGAGAGCAAGACAGGCATCGGTTTGTGTTTCTTCTCCATCGGCGTTATTAAATGGTATAATTATTAGGATAAACACAACTACTCTTATTGAATATAGAGCGATAGAGGGAGGATTTTTTCTTCCTATTGTAAATTTCTTCGACAAGGTGAATTTTCCTCTCAATTGGGAAGATGCACTGATAATTAGCTCACCGATGGAATGGATGCAAAATTGAAATGCAATAATTTACAAATTATTTGATTTACAAAATTTAGCTAGGCGACATCCTTCACAGATTGGATCTTTTCTACAGTGTTGCTTTGCGTGTTCCACTATAAGGGCATGGTATTCGTTAAAAATAGCGGGGTTCTTTTCCAATCTAGTTGTAAAGATATTCTGAATTGTATTATAATTATCATCTAACGAGCAAAGTCCTAGCCTTGAAAATATGCGCTTGGTGTAGGTGTCAACAACAAAGTTTGGTTTATCGTAGGCATAAAGGAGTATGGAATCTACTGTCTCCGGACCCAATCCCCATATACCGAGCAAACCCTCTCTTGTTATTCTGCCTTCGAAACTCACGAAGGCTTTGAGTTTCTTAGCCTTCTGGTTGTAGTAGCCTGCTGGCTTTATGAGTTCTGCTAATTCCTCAAGGGAAGTTTGCGAAATAGCCTCTCTGGTTAGTGATTTATTCAATTTCATATTAGCTATTGCCTTCTCAACGTTCTTCCAGTTAGTAGATTGGGCGAGTATTGCGCCAGCACAGATCTCAAATTTTTCCCTATCTGTTTTTTCCCTTAACTTTAATTTTGGATCGTAAACAGGTTTCAAGCCTTTCGGTTCGGTAACTGGCCACCAACCTCGAGGACCGTAGTTTTCAAGTAGAATTTGGTATATCT
>CAZSTA010000139.1:0-2742 GCA_964609495.1 uncultured bacterium
CCTTTTCATTCAACTTGATTATCTTTAATAGGCCCTCCCGAAGTTTCTCGAACTCCTCTCCCGTCAAAATACCGAGGGAGGCTAACATCTTCGCATGAGCGATCGAACCAATAGCATCGGCTCGAATAAGTTCAGCATTTACCTCTAACCGATCGCCTACTAGAAACCTCTTCACCTTTTCGTTGACTTCATAACCCTTATCCCAAAGCGTCCCCATCAACTACACCCCATAGAAAATAGAAGTTATCTACTATCCACTCGAAGTTCATAGCTCATATAACTTTCTCTGTCCCTATCTCCCCTGAAGAACATCGTCCCGATACCTCTGACGGTGAATATCTCAAGCAAGAGAGCATCCTTCCTCGTGCCATCGATGATATGAGCCCTCTTTACCCCTCCCTCGATCGCCGAGAGGCAAGATTCTACCTTGGGGATCATCCCCTTGGTGATTATCCCTTCTTCGATGAGCAGACGAGCTTGTTCAATGTCAAGATAGGATATTAGAGATTCCTTATCGGCAGAATCCCTGAGGACCCCGGAGACATCGGTTATATTGATCAGTTTATCCGCCTTCATACAACTGGCTATCTTCCCCGCGATAACATCAGCGTTTATATTATAGATGTTACCCTCATCATCCGCCCCTAAGCAGGATATGACCGGAATATATCCAGAATCGACTAAAATTAGGAGGAGATCGGTATCGATACTGATAACATCTCCTACATGGCCAAAATCCACTTCTTGATACTTCCCTGTTTCCCTGTCCAACATCTTGGTGATTCCTCTCCTCTTGGCTTTAATTAATCCTCCATCGATTCCAGATAATCCTACTCCTTGAGAGCCATTCTTTCGCAAAGCGGAGACGATCTCGATATTTATCTTTCCCCCATAGATCATCTTCGCTATCTCTAGATCTTGATCCCCAGTTATCCTCCGTCCATTGATAACTTGGGGAGAATGTCCCAATCTTCTCGATAACTCGTTAGCCTGAGGTCCTCCTCCGTGAACTACGATCACTCTAATCCCTACTTGGTGGAGGATGGTAATATCCTCAGTTAGAGAATTCAGGTTTTCAGGAACGCTGACTACATTACCTCCAAATTTAATGACGAATAAGTTATTTTTAAACCTTTTTATATAGGGTAGAGCCTGCTTTAATGCGCTTACATCCTTCACTATCGATCCTCCGATTTAAGAATCGTCCTCAAAATGGCTTTTTGGATATGCAGTCTATTTTCCGCTTCATCATAAGCGATACAATCTGGGCCATCGAGAACTTCATCATCCACTACTATATTTCTGCGCACTGGTAAACAATGCATAAATTTTCCCTTGTCGGTCAAATTCATCCGCCTCTGGGTAACCCTCCAATCCTTCAACTCCTCCCTGATAGCTCTCTCCTCCTCCCACCGATTGTAGAAGGAGCGAGAGCCCCAACTCTTAGGATATATTATATCAGCGTTATGGAAAGCCTCATCCATATCATCCGTTACCGTAAGAGAGGTATCATTCTCCTCTATATTCTCTCTGACCACCCTCATTATATCCTCATCAAGCTCGTATCCTTTAGGGTGAGCGATGGTTAAGTTCATTCCGAATTTGCTTGCGGTTAAAACTGCGGAATCTCCCACACTCATCGGCAGGGGCTTAGGATGATATGCCCAGGTCAAGACGAAATTTTTCCCCTCTTGATTCCCCAGATGCTCCTTGATCGCCATCATATCAGCCATAGCTTGACAAGGGTGATAGAGATGCGATTCCATATTGATCACAGGAATATCTCCCCAACGAGCGAAACCGTTGATGATCTTATCCTTCCTCTCCTCGCTCCAATCGATCATATCTGGAAACTTCCTTATCGCTACCGCATCGCCATAACGAGATATCACCCTAGCCGCATCCTTGATATGCTCTGCCGCCTTTCCCTTCATCACTACTCCCTCTTCTACCTCCAAGTCCCATACCATTCCCCCTCCCACTTGAAGAACTACGGAATGACCACCAAGCTGAGACATCGCAACATCGAAGGAGGATCTAGTCCGTAGGGAGGGACTGAAGAATATCATAAATAAGGTCTTATTCGCCAAGGAGGAGTTGAACGGAGACTTCTTGAGCGCAAACGCCAACTCGATCAGATAATCTAATTCCTCCCTCGACCAATCTTGAGTAGTAATAAAATTTCTGCCCTTGAGATTCATCGTCAATCTATCGCCTCCACTATCTCCCTAAGATTGGAGGTCAGAAGATCGACTTCCTCCTCCTTAACTATAAGAGGCGGCATTACCCTCATAACTTGAGGATCGGCTGAAGAACCAACGATGAAGCCTCTCTCCAACAGTTCATTTCGGATCTCCTTTATAGGCATATCGAAAACAACACCAATCAATAAGCCTAATCCTCTCAGTTCAACTATATGCTTAAGGGGTCTTAACTTCTCCCCTATATAATCTCCCATCCTCTTAGCATTATCAAATAGCCTCTCTTCCAGAACTATATTGAGGGAGGCTTTTGCGGCCGCACAGGCTAAGGGTCCACCTCCAAAGGTCGTCCCTTGCTCTCCATAAGATATAGTCTCAGCTATCTCCTTCTTGACCAGGACTGCCCCCATCGGAACGCCACTCGCTATCCCCTTAGCAGTGGTGATGAGATCTGGTATAACTCCCCAATTCTCTCCTGCGAACATCTTGCCAGTTCTCCCAAAGGCTGTTTGAACCTCATCGAAGATAAGGACTATTCCCT
>CAZSTA010000139.1:2752-9563 GCA_964609495.1 uncultured bacterium
CGCAATCTCCGATAATATTCAGGAGAAGCGGTAACCGCCCCAGCTATGCTTTGCACTGGCTCCAGTATTATCGCCGCTACCTCATCATCCACCAGCTCCTCAATGGACTTTATATCACCAAATTCCGCAAACTTATATTGAGTTAAGAGAGGCTTGAAGATGCGATATCTCTCGATTCCAGTGGCGGAGAGCGATCCGATAGTCCTCCCGTGAAATCCACCCTTCATCGAGATCACATACTCCCGATCGGTGAACTTCCTAGCCATCTTAAGCGCGGTCTCGTTCGCCCCGCTTCCAGAATTGCAGAGGAAAACCTGACTTATCCCCTCGGGAGCTATACTTATTAACAGCTCGCAAACTTCGGCTCTAACATCGTTGTAAGCAACATTGGAGTAAAAGATCAACCTCTCCGCTTGTTTTTGAATAGCTTCCACCAGTTTAGGATGACAATGACCAGTTATAGCGACCGCATGTCCTCCATAGAAATCGAGATACTCTTTATTATCGGAGTCATAGATCCTCATTCCCTCTCCTCTAACTAGAGCGATCGGGAATTTTCTATAAGTAGTAAGCTGGTATTTATCCTCCTTCGCAATGATCTCCTTGGTATTCAATATCATCGCTCCTCACTTTTGAAATTAATGGTTCAGTTTCTCAAATGGCGCATAAAAGTTTTTGTCCGAATTTTGAGTTTTGACCAATACACCTTTAAAGAGATATTACGTATCAAACTCACCCTTAGCCAACCTTAATACTGACTCGATGAATTGAGCTTTGCCCTCTGTATAGGCTCCACGATTGGTTTGAAACTTCTGGGCTAGATCCCTCTTGATCTTGGAATATTCATCTGCTACTTCTTTATGCTTACGGAGATAATCTCGAAAGAGTAAATAGTCTATCCAGGAATCACTTTTCCATTCAACTATATGCAAGTAGTGAGT
The DNA here is from genome assembly GCA_964609495.1 of uncultured bacterium. Classification (GTDB taxonomy): domain Bacteria; phylum CAZSTA01; class CAZSTA01; order CAZSTA01; family CAZSTA01; genus CAZSTA01. The sequence continues at coordinate 3,694 of CAZSTA010000139.1, forward strand.
CCTTCTGCTTGGATCCCCTTTTGCGAAAAGAACGCTTCTGGGGTCTTCTCTCCTGAATTCGTAACCCAAACGTTCAAGTGGCTCGCCGATGTATTTCCTCACCCCTTGAAGTCGCTGGACGGCTGCCGCTATATCAATGATAGGTTTTGCCTCAAGTCCAGGGATTGCTGTGCTTCCAACATGCTGAATGTCAATCACGTAATTCCCGATAGAAGATTGCAATAACCTTTTCTCTTCCTCAAAAAGCCTCTCCCACTCAGAAGAGTAGGGAAGGAGTTTGACGATTCCTCTCGGCAAGCCAATTAGATCTGAGCTCTCTGTGATTTGCACCAATCGTTACCACCTCATTCAGCTCCTAAGGATGTGTTCCAGGGAAAGTCAATCCTGTCCTCTCCTCAAAACCAAAGATCAAATTCATATTTTGAATCCCCTGTCCCCCAGCTCCCTTTACTAAATTGTCTATAGCTGAGGCGACGATGACCTTATTCCCTCGACAGTGAAGTTCTATATCGCAAAAATTTGAACCTGCCACTACGGCACATCTCGCTTGCTCAACGATCCTTATGAAGTATTCCTTATCGTAATAATCTTCATATATCTCCCTCAACCTCTCTTCGCCGATCTCCTCTTCCAAGAAGATATAAGCGGTAGTGAATATTCCTCGCACCATCGGGGCAGAATGAGGGGTAAAGGTTATATCGAAGGGAGTAGAGTTGAAACGGGCTAACTCCTGCTCTATCTCTGGTTGATGTCTATGAGAGAAGACATTGTAAACCTTGAAATCCATCGCTCGTTCCGGATGATGGGTCGTGAGTTTGGGACTCACTCCCGCTCCTGAGGAACCTGTCTTGGCATCGATGACAACATATCCGCTTAACATATTCTCCATCGCCAGAGGAGTTAAAGGTAATAGCACTCCTGTGGGAAAACATCCGGGGCAGGCTACTAAATCAGCCCCTCTTATCGCCTCTCTATTGAACTCGGTTAGACCATAAACTGCTCTCTTAAGAAGCTCAGGAGATTTATGGGCAAGTCCATAGTGATTCTCGAAAATCTTGGGGTCTTTCAATCTGTAATCGCCGCTCAGATCGATTATCTTGGTCTTTCCTAAAAGCGCGGGAACTCTTTCCATCGCCTTCCCGTGAGGTAAAGCGAGGAATACCACATCCGAGATGTCGGCGATCTCATCGAGATCTTCCTCGCTAAATTCCAGATCTAATAAGCCGTATAGATTAGGATGGATCTCACCCACCGATTTACCCATCTCGGTTCTCGAGGTTACCTTTACTATCTCCACCTCGCTATGGCCAAAGAGAAGACGTAATAACTCACTTCCTCCATATCCAGTTCCACCTATTATCGATGCTTTGATCATTCGAACAACTTCCTCTCCACCAACTCCGCCAATCTTTTACCATCGGTTCTAGCATTAGCCGCTGGAATATCGAGATCTTTCTCCGAGAACTCCGTCCCCACCTCATTGTCGGTAGTTGGGCCAGACATAATATCTATCCGTAATCCATAATTACCCTCGAAGATCTGCATTGCTCCCCAAGCCCCAACTGGATCGTTAGCACACATCACGTGAACTTTGGTGAATTTCATTATCTCAGGATCTTTTAAGATCATACCAACTCCATAGCCACCTAGGATTCCATCGCCCAACTCCACCACTATAAAATCCAAGTCCAATTTATTAAGCTCGTAAATAATTCCTTTAGTCGAGGGGGCTACATTCTCGATATTAGTCGTAGAAGGAAGTCCAGCATTGACAAAGCTCAACGCCTCCTTAGCACCATGATCCCTCATATTAAGAGTATCCCTCATCAGAGCGATACCAGTAACCTTTGCCGCCGCGATACGATATCCCCTCAAAGTTAGATATTTAATGATCTCACAAGCCGCGTAGGTCTTCCCTGAGTTCATACATGTGCCAGAGACCATCACGATCGGCATGCTGTGGGTTAATTCATTTCTCCACTCTATCGCATTTTGTCTTATATTCGCCTTCCTTCCATCGATCGAGATCGAACCCAGGACTTGAACCCTCAGTGGATCACCGACATCCTTATTCTCAGAAGTGCACAACCCTATAGTTCCACCTAAGTTCAGAATATTAAGAACATCTCCTACCTCTATCTCCTTGGGAATCTTCCCTGCAAAACCCCTTAGAGCCCTTCTCTCTCCCAGAGCTCCAGCTATTATATCTCCCTCTAGGATCTTAGCCATCCTTCCTGAGACCAATTCAATAGTATCATATACGGTCTTTTCTCCCAGCGCCTTGACAACTAGAACGTTTCCCTCCTCAGGCTCTACCTCCTCCTCTATCTCCACCTCTTCTGACAAATTCAAATTCATAGTAATCGAAGCAATTTTACTCACCTTGATCAGCAAAATCCTCGGCCCTCCTCGCTAATATACTCTGTAATCCATATATCTTACAGAAGCCCTCTGCATCTCGTCCATCCCAGAGGATAGATTCCTCACCATAAGTTGCGATATCCCTATTCATCAACGAATGTCTGCTTCTATATCCTAAAACATTTATATTTCCTTTATATAACTGGACTCTAACCTCCCCAACTACGCGCTCCTGACTGCTATCGATCAGAGCCTTTATATCCTTCATAACTGGATCGAAGTATAATCCCTCGTGTAAGAAGTTGCCGAAGAACTCGCTTAATTGGGATTTCCAGAAGCGCTGCCATCTAGTAAGCACCAACTTCTCCAGCTCTCGGTGGGCAGTAATTAGGATCAATGGTGCACCTGCCTCGAAAGCGATCCTGCCTTTGATACCAAGGATCGTATCGCCTAGATGTATTCCCCTTCCAACTCCGTGCTTGGCGGCAATCTCATTTAATCTAGCTATAAGCGGAACTCCTTCAAGTTTCTCCCCATTCAAGCTTATAGGGACTCCCTTATCGAAGCCGATCTTTAACTCCTCAGGCTCATCCGAGGCTTTGCTAGGAGAGATGGTCTTAGTATATACCTCCTCTGGAGGAGATTGCCAAGCATCGTGTATAACGCCTCCTCCAATAGTAGTTCCCCATAATCCCTCATTTATCGAATAGACCTTTCTTTCTTTGGATACTGGGATACCTCTTTGTTCGAGGAAAGCGGTCTCCTTATCTCTGGTAATCCCCAACTTTCTTATCGGAGCAAATATCTTCATTTCGGGAGCTAGAACTGAAAGCGCGACATCGAAACGAATCTGATCGTTTCCTCCGCTGGTGGAGCCATGCGCTATCGCCTCTGCCCCCTCTCCTCTAGCGACATTCACTACCTCTTCGGCTTGGACGACTCTTTCTGCCCCTACGCAAAGAGGATAAGTTCCTCCTCGCAGAATATTCCCCTTTATGATATAGGTTACGAACTCATCATATACCTTTCTCCGGCCATCGATCGTGTAATGCCGAAACGCTCCTAGCTCTTGAGATCGTCTCTCTATATCTTCTAACTCCTGCGGAGAGAAACCTCCTGTATCAACGGTTACCGTAATTATATCTGCGTTATACTCCTCTTTAAGATAAAGCACACAAAAGGAAGTATCCAGACCTCCTGAAAAAGCTAACACGATTTTTTGTTTTTCCTCTTGCATCCTATCACTCCACTTTAATCAGAATGGATAAAAATTACACATTTCGCCTCGATCTCGATATTATGAATATATTCTACAATTGCGGATTGCAAATGCTCTCTATTGAAGATACATTCACTACCATAGTACTGATCATATTCGGAAATCTACCGAGATAACTCTTATATTATATATCAATTTATCCCGATTGTCAAGAGAATTTTTCCATTGAGAAGGGGTAATATTACTTAAATATTACTATTAATATACTTCCTAAGCATACAAAATTTCATGCTGGGAATAGGTTAAGTAGTTTCAAGTAACTGATTATTCTTAGTTTGTTCAAGATATAATCTCCCCTCACCCTACCTATATAATTTATGTATTTCTCTAGCTGGTTTCGCGGTAAAAATAATGAGGAAGGAAAATAGGAAATACTTTGACAAGTTACCACTTTTTTGCTACAATATAAATAGTATAGGGGATCAGAGAACTCCCATTCTTCAAATCTCCTAGTTCCTTTATTACAATTACAAGGTTGAAGAAACTCAGAGGGGATCTTAATCATTATAGCAAGGAGGAGATTATATGCGCAAGATAAGCAAATCAAGATCTACGGTGCTTTTTATCATTCTGTTCCTATTTTCCTTTTCCATTACAACGCTAGCCCTCCCAGAGGAGAGGCTTCCCTTAGAACAAGGGTTGGAGCTTCTGGATAAGGGTCTATATGAGGAAGCCATCGAGGAATTTCAGAAGGCGATAGCTGAAGATCCATTTTCCTCTCAAGCTTATGTAGGGTTGGGTAAGGCTTACTACCAACAGGTTATGTTCGATGAAGCGATAGCCTCTTTTGAGAAATCACTGGCTCTGAAACCATTGGATAGAGAGGAGAAGATGGAGATTAATCGTTATCTAGCTTCCCTTTACCTAGCCAATGGTTGGAAGGATAAAGCTCGAAGACAGCTTGAGATCAACTTGGAGATCGAACCCAATTATACCCTGAATCCCGATGAAACCTCGCAGGAGATGATCTCTCTATTTAAAGAGCTAATCGAAGGAAAAGCAGTTGGAGAAGAGAGGGGCAAAGGGTTATTATCGATCAGCTCTGATCCTCCTGGGGCAAAAATATATATAGATGGCTACTATATCGGCAGGACCCCTCTAAAAGAGGCCAGCCTCTACGCGGGAAGGAGACTTATAACCCTTGAAAAGCCTAACTATGCCCGTTGGGAAGAAGTAAGGGATATCAAGAGTGATATCCTGAGTGAGGTTCAAGCAATCCTCTCTAAGACTGCTCAGGGTATTCTCTCGATAAGTACTACTCCCTCCTACGCTAAGGTATATGTAGATGGATACTTCGTAGGAGGTACCCCCCTTAAAGGCTATAGGGTTCAGACGGGACTAAGAGAGATAAAGGTGGCGAAAGCTGGCTATAGAACTTGGTCAACTCGTAGGCTCATTGAACCCAATAAAGCATTGAGTCTAGATCTCAAACTAGAGTTAAGTCCAGATGTCAAGTTTGGTTGTTTGGATATCGATTCTATCCCTCAGGGAGCCGAGATTTATATCAATGGAGAGTATATAGGAAAGACCAAGCTTAATATAGCTTGTGTGGTCCCCGGAAGACATTTTATAAAATTGAGCAAGAATGGTTACCACGATTGGAGAGCTACCATAAAGATAGAGGCGGAAGAAAGGAGAAAGATAACCGCCCAATTAACCAGAGAATATGGATATTTGACGATTCGGGATCTTCCCCTTGGCACCCCGGTGTTCATCGACGGGGAAGAACTAGATCTCTCGGACGAAGATATTATGAGGAATTATCTCGTTGAGGATGAGGTGAAGGATACCTTCTCCCTTATCCAATTTCCCCTTCTGGCTGGAAAACATCTCCTTAGGCTGGATAAGGAGAATTATGGAACCAGGATAGAAGAGATAGATATCGAGGTATATGGAACCTTAGAGTTAAAAGGTGGCTTGCCACCTCTTCAGGGTTTTATCTCTCTCGGCTCTGATCCTCCTGCTGAAGTATATATCAAAACTATGAAAAAGGTGATCGGAGAGGAGGTAGTGAAGGGAGATAAAACTTACGATTACCTCGGGAGCACACCTTTGAACAGATATAAACTTCCCGTGGGAATATACCGAATCAGAATAACTAAGACTGGATATAAAGACTGGGAAGAGACGATATTAATTCTAAGAGGAGAGCACTTCAGAAAGTTCATCTCTTTAGAGCCCGACTTTGACAGATAGGGAAATTTATCAAAGCTGGGAAACCTCAAAGGGA
>CAZSTA010000140.1:0-9532 GCA_964609495.1 uncultured bacterium
CAGCCCAGAAGGGATCATCTCCCCCGTGGGTAACCAGACGGAAATACATATCTTCGACAGATTTTTCCGGATCTACATCTACAGGCCCAGCCGCTAATGCGACCGAACCTATTGCCCAACCAATGACCAAGGCTACAAGCAAAGTAGCCACTGACAAATATACTATTTTGTTCATTTTCACAGCTATTTTGCACCTCCTTAATTTCTCAAAAAGGTTTTCATAAATTTTCCGCGGAAGCTCTTTGCACCGAGCTAGATTTTATGGCTCTTTGAGGAAAAGTATGATAATGAGATTAAAGATGATTATATAACTCGATTTTAACAAATTTAGCTAGTGATTTACTCCCCTAATATTCCGAATTATATGAGAGACTACTTCAACCCAATTTACGCCCTGTTCTATCACTTGATGAATCACCATTATTATCTCGTATGGTTCACACAAATTCTCAAAGGCCCGATTTTATATAAGCCATCGCTCACCCCCTTTTTGTTTCTTGCTCTACTTAATCATTCTACCACGACATTATTTTTTGTCAAGCCCACTTGAGCAGCCCCAGCAGATAAACCTATCAATTAAATCCACTGCTCAGTTCTCTTCTACCTATCTTATTTCAGAAGCCATAAACGATGAGCAAGGTATTATAGTATCTCTAAATACGAAGTATAGACTAAAGTGAACACCTCCTTCCTTGAAGATTCTCGAAACTCACAAAAAAAGGAACTTCTCTTATCTATCGTGTGAGAAGCCCCTTGTTCAACAAAGCTCAAAAGGCCAAGATAAAGGTCAGGCCACTAAACGCACTTCACTCACGCAAGTGTATTGTAACATATTTAGTCGCTATTGTCAAGCAAAATTTCCAAAAAATCTCGATTATTGAATACCTATTATAAATAGAAGTATTAAAGGTGTAGTGAATAAGCTAATGATGGTACTCACGAAGACTATAGATGCTACTAGTTCAGGATCGGCTTCGAATTTAGCAGCTAAGATGAAGCTGGTCACTGCTGAGGGCATCGCCGATACCAGAAGGATCACATTTCTTGTTGCTCCCTGTAGTCCTGTTATGCTAACGAAGATAATCGCTAGAAAGAGACCTAAACCGATGCGCAGGAACGATCCTACCATCGTCAAAGGCAGAGATTTCAATCTAGTGTTATTCAAGTTGTATCCAAGAGTGAATAGCACTAAAGGAATAGCGATACTACCCAATAGCTCTATCGGCTTGAGTACCATCTGAGGAAGATGGACCCCGCTTAGATTGATCACTACTCCCGCGACGGCGGCATAGATGAGGGGGAGCTTGAAAACCTCCTTTACATCACTCAGGACATTTCCTTCCCCAGAAGCTATATATACGCCCAGTAGATAGATGAGGAAGGTATTAGCGACGAAGAAGAGGATAGCTTTAGAGAGTCCCTCCTCACCAAAGGCCAGAAGACATAAGGGAAGAGCCATATTTCCCGAATTCATAAACATCACTGGCAAGTAGAAACCTCTAGCCTTAATCTTGGATAAGTAAGAGAATAACCAAGCTCCTCCTCCACATCCTAGGGAGATGAAGAAGACCGAGAGGGCAAGCATTACCAACTCTTTTGGAATTACCCTCTTAGATAGAAGTGAGGAGAACGCCAAGCAAGGAGAACCTATATAGATCACGATATCTGTGATCGTTCGCATATTGATTTTCTTGAGTCTTCCGAAGGTGAAACCCACTCCAATAACAGTGAAGACCGGAACAACCACGTTGAGAAGACGGATAATAATCTCAGCCCTCAAATCTTTTCCCCTCTATGCAGGGGAGAATCTCCCCCCTATATTTTTCTATGCCTGCTCGACTTCTAGTTCTTTTTGGGAGATAGTCTTCAACAGTCCATATTCGATGCTATCGACGAGCGCCTGCCAACTCGCCTCGATGATGTTCTCCGAAACTCCCACCGTCTCCCAACTCTTCCCATCATTACTCGATTCAATAAGCACTCGAACCAATGCGGCGGTCCCGGCCTTCTCATCAAGGACGCGCACCTTAAAATCAGTTAATCTGATATCCTTCAAGGCAGGATAAATTTGCTCTAAAGCCTTTCTCAAGGCTCGATCCAAGGCATGAACCGGCCCATCTCCTTCGGCCGCAGTGTGGACAACCTCATCTCCTACCCTCACCTTGATAGTAGCCTCGGAGAGAGTAGGAAGATCACCCTTCTTCTCTACGATTACTCGGAAGCCTTCCAGATGGAAGAAGGGATTATGCTCTCCCATAGCCTCTCTCATCAACAGCTCAAAACTGCCCTCAGCCGCCTCGAATTGGTATCCCTCATACTCCAACCGCTTCAACTTCTCTATGATCTCGCGCGTATGGGGGTCATCCTTATCAAGGTCCAACCCATACTCCGTGGCCTTGTAGAGGATACTGCTTCGTCCAGATAACTCTGATACCAGAACTCGCCGGTGATTCCCCACCTTCTCTGGATCAATATGCTCGTAAGTCTGAGCCGCTCTTTGAACCGCTGAGACATGTATACCTCCTTTATGAGCAAAACTGCTATGTCCCACATAAGGTTGACGCTCATCGTGGCTTAAATTAGCCAGCTCGCTCACATATCGAGAGAGATGCGTTAGGTTCGCTAGCATTCCATCCCCTAAACATCTCACTCCCATCTTCAACTCCAAGTTGGGAATTACTGAACAAAGATTTGCGTTTCCGCATCGCTCGCCATAGCCATTGATCGTCCCCTGAACATGCTCAACTCCAGCCATCACCGCAACTAAGGTGTTAGCAATTGCAACCCCCGAATCGTTATGAGCGTGAATTCCCATAGGCACGTTCTTGAAGAGAGCGAGCATCTCCTCGACAATGTCTTGAAGCGGAATTGTCAGCACTCCTCCATTGGTGTCGCATAATACTAAACAATCGGCAGATGCCTCCTGGGCAACACGTAACGTATCAACAGCATAATCAGGATTATTTTTGAAGCCATCAAAGAAGTGCTCCGCATCATAAATAACCTCCTTGCCCAATTTCTTAAAATATGAAACGGAGTCGGAGATCATCCGAAGGTTCTCCTCCAGTGTAGTTCTAAGTGCCGCGGTGACGTGGAAATCCCAACTCTTGCCGACGATGGTTACCACTGGAGTATTTGAAGCGGCTAAAGCTTTGATATTATAATCATCCTCAACAGGAACGTTCGCTCGTCTGGTACTTCCGAAGGCAGCGATCTTAGCGTGCAGAAGAGGGACATCCTGAATAGCTCGAAAGAACTCAATATCCTTGGGATTAGATCCTGGCCAACCTCCCTCGATATAATCTACTCCTAGCTCATCCAATCTCTGGGCTATCTTTATCTTATCCTTTACTGAGAAGGAGACCCCCTCTCCTTGAGTGCCATCTCGCAAAGTCGTGTCATACAATCTGACTCGCCTCATCGTCAATTTCCCCCTTTATCGAAATATTATCCTGATTTATAGAAATAAAAAAAACCTCGTCCGAGAAAGGGACGAGGAATCTCGCGTTACCACCCTAATTGATCGAATATCGATCCACTCAACAGGTACAGGATAAACATACCCGATACCCTCTCCCTCTAACGGGGGAGAATCGGCCCCGCCTACTCCTCATCAGTTTCAGCTAGCAACTCCAGGATGATTTTCAGTAGGTTCAGGGAAGTGGCTCTCACCTGGTAGCACCTCTCTGTTTCCCCTAACTCTACCTACTCTTTCCCTTCTTCGTCTTTCGACTATATTTAGCAGATATTATATCACAAATATGAATAATTGTCAATAGTCTTTCGCCTAAAATTCGTAAAACTTCTTTAATCTAAAGGCTACCTTCCAAATAAACGCTCAATAACACTTTTCTTTTTCTTCCTTTCCTCCACATCAAATCCACCTTCTCTACGAGCTATGCGGTGATTAGGATCTATCTCTAATATCCCCTTATATTCCTTCTTCGCGGCTTCGTTCATACCTCGCTTCTTATACGATCTGGCTAACTCTAACCTATAATCTATATTTTTAGGATCATTGCTTATAGCTCTCTTATAGTCTCCAGCAGCTCTCAAAAAGCCTCCCTCCTGTCGAAGGTGACTCCTAGCTAAATAAAAATAACACTCAGCACTAAATTGAGGAGAAGGTGATAAGCTTAAGGCCTTAGAAAGCTCATCTAACGCCTGGCTATACATAGATTTAGAGAAGTAGTCCATACCTCGCAGGAGATAAATTCGAGCTCTATCCTCCCTAGATGGCTTGAGAATAGAAGTAGAGGTTGTTTTTTTAGGAGTAACAACTTCCCCAGTAGCTATGGCCTCTCTTTTCAAAGTCTCAATATATCTACGTCGCTCCTCAGGATTGCGAAGGATCTTCTTAGCTGCTGAGATCACCCTGAACCTAGCGGTAGCTATAGACTTCTGACGAGGATCCTTAAATTTATCGGGATGAAATACCTTAGCTAGGGTTCTATAAGCTTTCATTATGTTATTGTCACTAGCCGAAGGCTCAAGTCCTAATACCTTAAAATAGGGGGGATTAGACGATAAGCTAAGTATATCCTTAATAGACTTATTATATTCCTCTCTCCTTACCGGATCGCGTAGCACCTGAAAAGCCTTCTGGAGAACATCGGATAGATCTTTAAGCCAAGCTCTCTTCTGAGGATCATTGGTGTTCTCCGAATCTAGCACTTTTAATAAGAAAGCGCAAGTCTCTTCGAGTTCCTGAGGAGGCGAATCTGGACGAACCCCAAGTATCTCATAATATGTCAGCTCTCTTTCTTTCAAATCCATAACCCTAGCCTCCAAATATAAGCAACCCTTAGGAAGTAACTACTCAGGCTTGTCATCTTCTATATCTCTCTAATCAACTTATATTGTTTATACCCAAAATCACTATAGCTTAGACCTTGTCAAGGATGTGATCCATCTGTATCATAGGTTACTATCTGATTCTCACTTAGCAGTTCTCTGATTACCTTCCCGCTCTTATCTCCCCCCTCCCCTCTAGCACCCTTATCGCTTACAGTCAAGATACTAACTCTAATCATTCCCTAGTAATTAATCTGGATTGAAAAGGTCACCTCTGATAGTAGATATCGGGAAAGCGAACATTATCCCCGTATTTGGTTTACTAAAATCGCTTAGTATCCTCGATACCGCCTCAGAAGCCTCCTTTAAAGTGTCATCTCCTTCGACGATGCTGAAGATAGTCTTACTCCGTCTTCGTGCTCCCTCCTCCCAATCCAATTCTCTGAACATCGAACCCCCCCCAAAGATATAATGCTCCATCCCCTCACTATCTAAGATCGTTGCTCCTTTAATCCCTATATCCTTAAAGGCTGTTAATATATCGGGCAAAAATTCCGTTCGGTTAAGCACTACAAAGAGAGCATAGATTTGTTCCCGTTCCTTCATCTACTTTCTCCCCCTATATTCCATCGCTTTTCGGACCCTATCCATAGCTATAGATAGAGCTACATCAACTGGAGCTTCCTTGCGATTCCAACTCTCCTTGATAATGAGCAGGGTGTTTCTCCTTATCTTTTCTCGAATCATTGTGAACATCTGCTCCTCGGTACCGTTGATATACTCTACATAGGAAGAGATCAAACCTCCGGCACTGGCAATTATATCGGGCATCACTAAGATTCCTTTATTGTGAAATTCTCTCCTTATCTCATTAGTCGTGGGGATATTGGCTCCCTCCACGATCAGCTTAGCTTGGACCATATTTTTATTGCTATCATCAATAGCATCGGGACGAGCACCTGGGATAAGCACCTCAACCGGTAGGCCGAATAATTCCTCCTTCTTTAAAACATCTCCTTCTTTATAATTTATTACCGCATTCGTCTCCCTCTTCACTCGTAGTAACTCCATCACATCCAAACCATTCTCGTTATAGATACAACCTTTAGTATCGGATACAGCTACTACCTTCGCTCCCTTCATCGATAGGGATTTAGCTGCGGCTGTTCCTACATTTCCAAAGCCCTCGATAGCAACAGTTGCCCCCATCACGCTTTTTAACCCGATATCGGCAAAGCGGATAGCTACATCAGCAGCCTCTACAGTTCCATATCCAGAAGCCCCCAATTTCTCCGGTAAGCCATGTAATTCAGGTGGTTTTCCTGTGCAAGAATGGAGTGAACCATTCTCATCAGCGAAGGCAGCCATCTCTATATCGGTGATGCCCATATCTGGACCCGGAACATATTCACTGGGGACTAGATTTTTAAGTCTCCGAGAGAAGACTCTGAGCAGAGCTATCTTTTCCTTATGCGGAATATGAGAATCTGCCTTGATCCCCGACTTAGCTCCTCCAAAGGGGACCTCGGCAAGGGCGGCTTTCCAAGTAACATTGCGCGCTAACTCAAACGTCTCACGCACCGTTATATCAAAAGAGAGCCTTATTCCGCCTTTTCCCACTCCTCGAGCGGTGTTATCAATCACCACGATTCCTTTCAACCCCGTTTGAGGATCGGTAACAAGCACTATTTTCTCTGGACCCCATTCATCTAAGAAATCATCTATCGCAAGCCCTTGAATCATAACTTCACCTCATTGATACCAAAGCCTCTATAGCTTAAGATCTACCAAACATTATCTGTTAATATTATCCTCCAGCCAATTTACATATTATGATACTGATTCCATATAGAATTAACAAAGGCAAGGCTAACATAAGCTGAGTGAAGATATCAGGAGGAGTAAGGATAGCCCCCAGGATGAAGATCGTCAAGATAGCATACCTAGCATTATGTATCATAAATTTAACATCGATTAATTTGATAAGGGTTAGAAACAGGACCAAAAGGGGCATCTGAAATACTATTCCAAAAGCAAATAACATCTTAATTATAAATGATAGATAATAGTTGAGAGTGATATTAGGCTCGACTCCCCCTTTAGCAAATCCCAAGAGAAAATTAAGCCCTAGGGGAAGAACTTTCCAGTAAGCGAATAGGGCTCCTAGAGTAAAAAGGGTCATAGAAAATAGGGCGAAGGGAACAGAATATTTTCTCTCCGTTTTCTTCAAGCCTGGAGAGATAAATCCCCATAGCTCGTAGAAGATAAGAGGTAGAGCTAGATAAACACCAGCAAATAGAGCCACTTTAATATTTACTATAAATGCTTCTGCGGGATAAAGTATCTTTAAAGGCTCTCCTAGGGGCTTTCTTAATATCTCGATTATATCACCAGCGAAAAAATAAGCACCTATTGCAAAAACTAAAGCTGTAGCGAGGGAGATTATGATTCGCCTCCTGAGCTCCTCCAAATGCTCGATCAGCGTCATCCCACTTTCTTCTTCCTCTTCCTCCAACTCTCTCTCCTCTAGTTCCTCCTCCAATCTCTCACCTCGCTTTTAAAACGATAGTTGCTTAAACTACTTAGGAGAGCAGAAATTAACCGCGATCATCTCTATATAGATCGTTTATTCTCTAACTATATAGACCTTATCCCCATTATTCAATAGAGCCGCGTTAGCCTCATCCGTATCCAAATGCATCTGAAGCACAGTCCCCTCTTTGACCCTTATCAGAACATTATCGAAGATAATACTTCTCAATCCTTCTGTCTTAACCTTGACCCTTTCGCCGTCCTTGACTCCCAGACGTTCAGCATCCTCAGGACTCATATGAATATGCCTATCGGCTAACATAACGCCTTTTTCGAGCCGAACCGCCCCCTCTGGGCCAACTAGTGTTAGAACCGAATATAGATCCTCCCCTCCAAAGCCATCCACCGGGGGACGAATCCCCAATCTATACGCATCAGTTTTTGAAATCTCCACCTGGCTGTGAGATCGTAGAGGGAATAAAATACGCACTCCATCTATAGAGCTTCTAGATCCTACTAGGGTAACAGCTTCCTTAGCGGCATACTGATTAGGTTGATAAAGTTCACGCAAAGCCTGAAGTTCATACCCGGGGCCGAAGAGGATATCCAGATGTTCTCGGCAAAGGTGAACATGCCTATTGGAGATGCCCACTGGGATCCCTTCATCTAAGGGCTCAGCCTTTCGCTCCTCCTCAGCGAGAGCATCTCTAGCCTTAAGCTCCTTTATGACTTCATCTGTTATGATCTCGATGAGTTTATCCTCCTCCAATATTATACCTCCCATCTTCGATTTATCCCCTGCTACTTATAGACCTCTATTGCTATATCAGGACACATTGTCGCACAAAGAGCACAACCGGTACATTTCTCTTCGTTTATGAACATAGCTGGCTTATATCCAGAAGTATTGAAATAGTCAGCTATAACGACCAATCCTCTAGGACAAGCAGTGGTACACAGTTCACATCCCTTGCATCTCTCTTCATCTATTACGATCTTGGGCAAGGTTATCCCTGACTCCTAAAGCCAGGTTTCACCTCCTTCCAGGATAAGAAATCTTATTTCTAAGATTATAATTTTAACTTAACTATTATACAATAATTCTTCTATTTTGACAAGATTTCCTTCGCTATTTTTAATTCATCTATCGAAATCACCAGAGGAGGATCAATACTTTAGATCGCCTTCTTTATCCAATAGAAAAACCAACCACTTTAAAGGATGGCTGGTTTCACTATTAGCTATCTATAATCCAAGTGACCAGATACAGATTATAGATAATAGCCCCCATCCAGGCTGAGAATTATTCCTACTTTGTTTTTATTATATCATAATAATTTTCTAAAATCAAGAGAAATATTCGCCATCTCCATAAACTCTCTTGTAACTCTGATAGCTATTTAACAATCCCCAACTTATTCAGGGCGGATACTTTCCTCTCCTCATCTCTAGCCTCTACCCTGTAGATATATACTCCATTATCCACTAACTCTCCTCTCTCATCCGCTCCATCCCACTCATACTCATTATATCCTACCTCTCCCGGTAATCCCTCTATCTTCCTCACTAACTCTCCTGCTACTGTGTAAAGCTTCAAAGTTACTCTCTCCGCTTCCTTCGATAGCACATAGCTAAATACTCCTCCTTCTCCTTCGGTGTAATATCTCAGCTTCTGCAAAGCTAATACTGATTTCACTTCCACTCCTACTCTCTCCTCTTCTCGGTTCCCTAGCTGGTCATAGGCTATCGCTACTATCTCATACTCCCACTCCTCTAATCCTTTCACTTCTAAGCTACTCTTTCCCTCCCCTCCTTCTATATTCTCTCTCTTCTCTTCGGCTAAGGCTTGGCTTTCTCCCTCTCGATAGATACCTAACAGGATATCCCTTATCCCATCCTCATCTTTGACTATCGCTTCTATCTTGCTATCGGAAGGAAGATAATCTCCCTCTAATACTCTCTTCCCATTCACTCTTACTTCTATCTTGGTAGAGGAGCTATCTTCCTCGGTCTGCTCATTCTTCTTTATCAGGAGCAGAGGAGAAAGACTCAGACCTCCCATCCCAGCTCTCGCTCCGATAGTGGTATGTCCTCCTTGAGGGAATCCTCCACTCCAGTTCCAATACATCGGTTGCTCCGCTACTATCGGGGCACTCGCCACTATCTTGGCACAGAAGGCATCTCCCAAGCCAGGGAGGAGATGAGC
>CAZSTA010000141.1:0-9507 GCA_964609495.1 uncultured bacterium
CCGGGAGTTACGAGTGGCGCTGATCGGTCCGACCCAGATCTTGGAAGAGGAAAGGTTGACGGAGGAGGAGATCGCAGAGCTGAGAAAAAATGTGGAGTCGAGGGATCGGTGAGCAATTTGGAATCTACTGAACTTATGTTAAGTTAGAGGGAGAAAACGATGAAGATAATACATATTTCCGATAGCCATTTGGGATATACCGCCTATAGAAAACTCGATCCAGAGACGGGAGTTAATCAGCGAGAGGAGGATGTCAGTAGGGCTTTCCAAGAGGCTATTGATAAGATTATCGAGATAAAGCCCGATGTCGTTCTGCACTCTGGCGATCTGTTCGATAGCGTTCGTCCTAGCAATAGGGTGACCACCTTCGCCATTCGCCAACTCCTTCGCTTAGTGGGTGAGAATATCCCGATGGTGATGATATCGGGCAACCACTCCACCCCTCGACGAAGAGGAACGGGAAGCATACTTTCCCTCTTCGGCTTCTTTCCTCCTCTTCGCCCAGTATATCGAGGAGCTTATGAGAAGATCAAGATCGGAGATTTGATGGTGCACGCTATTCCCCAATGCCCTTCTTCTGCCCAACTCGAGCAGGAGCTTAAGAAGGTAGAGATAGATCGGGAATCTAGATACAACATCCTGATGCTTCACGCGGCGGTGGCTGGTTTAAGGGAGTTCTCGATGCATGAGTTCAATGAACAGGAAGTAGCAACGAGTTACCTAGATTCTAACTTCAGCTACATAGCTTTAGGGCATTATCATAAGTTCACTCGAATCCAACACAATGCTTACTATGCAGGGTCGTTAGAGCGATTCTCCTTCAATGAAGTCGGACAGGAAAAGGGATTCTTGGAGATAGATTTGGAAAAAAGACCGCTCCAGCCGATATTTCATAGGTTAGAAGCTCCCCGACCGATGATCGATCTCCCCGATATCGCTGGGAAATTTATGAGCACCAGTGATCTGATGAAGGCTATCGAGAGGGCGATAGATGAGAACGATCCGACTGGGAAGATAATGAGATTGACGATTAATAATATTCGCACTCCTCTTTATAACTCCCTCGATTTTGGGAGGATAAGGCGTCTGACGAGCTCTGCGATTCATTTTGAGCTTCGCTATCGAAGGTTGGAGGATGACTCGGGACAGGTGCAATCATCATATTCCGCCATCGGGCAGTTGGATCAGGAATTCACCTCTTATCTGGCTAAGGTGCAGTTGGAGGGTTTGGATAGGGAGAGGTTAAAGGAGCTAGGCTTGAAGTATCTAGGTGAAGCTAAAAATAGAGGTAAGGGAGAATAATCATAGATCAATATCTCACCGAAGCAATTCCAAGCATATGAACTTCGTGTTAGAAATAGGTTATTCTCGGTTTTGTGATAGCGAGTTCAAGATATAATTTCCCCCTTACCCATAATCTTAATCTTCTAATAGAGATAAGAGCCTCTCCATATCCTCTTCATAAGGAGTCTTCTCCCCTGGAGGAGTAGGTTCTCTTGTAATCCCTTCCTCCCTCTCTCGACGAGCTCTATCTAAATTATCACCAACTACCTTACGTAGCATCTCCAACCTCTTCTCCGTGGCACTTGCGGTAGCAATAGCTTCCTTCGCCTCCTTTTCGGCGCTCTCAGCGGTCTACTCCGCTTGTTGAGCTCGAGCCTCCGCTGGCACTCGTCCGAAGTAGTAGCCGAGGACAACCCCGACCAACCCCTCCATAAATAAGAGGATATCCTTAGCATTCGCCGCATATTTGCCGAAGAAAGCTAAGAGAACGAAAAAGAGGGTGAAAGCTACTATTACTATCCCTATAATTGCGGTGACTTTCTCCTTGAAGACTTGAAGTTCTTCCGCAGTCGTCCTGCTTTTCTTCTCTACTATCTCGGTCTCCCTCTCTTCCTGATTCACAGCTTATCCCTCCTTATCTTATTATTAACAATAGGGGGAGCTTAAAAACTCCCCCTTCAAAAGATCGACGCTAATCTTCAGTGAGCTATCACTGAAACAAACTACATGATTTTGGGATATAGTTTTCGTGATCTGCTCCCGATCTCTTGATGGTTTTTGATTTTCTAAAAAAGGTTAAGATCTAGATCGAGAGTCTTATTGAGGGCAATCAGCAATTTGATGAGCTTGTCTTGCTCTCCTTGATACTCCCTATTCTCCTCGGCTTCCAGGAGGCGATTATAGAAGGCATTGCCTATCTAAGTGATCCTCCAGGATAGGAGCGAATATCTTCAAGAGGGTTATATCCTCATCTGAAGCTCAACAAATTGCTTCATCTCCTCAATAAAGGACAAGGCTTCGGCCATAGCCTCCCTCCCTTCTACTTAATTTACGGGACTGTCGGCGCTATCATCCGACCTTGGCTTTTAGGACTTTGCTGGCTTTGAAGCGAGGGGCAGTTTTAGCGGGGATATGCAGTTTCTGCTTGGTCTGCGGATTGACCCCGGTTCTTGCTTTTCTCTGCACTACTTCGAAGCTCCCGAAGCCAATAATCGTTACCTTCTCACCCTTGGTCAAAGCACCAGCGATAACCTCAAAGACGGAATCCACCGCCGCCTTGGTGTCCTTCTTGGTGAGACCCGCTTTTTCTGCCGTTGCGCTTATAAGCTCCTTTTTGTTCATAAGTCAACCCTCCTTTTTAGTTTATTAATTCATCACGATTGAGACTCTAAGAGCCAAAATCTCTCTCTAATTGCCGAATTTCCTTACTATCAGGGGGATAAAACACCTTGTTTACTTTTTATCGAGCTATTTCCTAAAGGGTCAATCTACTTTCTTCGGAATAAGTATTCCCTTCTTCTCGGTATTGACACCTAAAAAAAGCGTTATACTCCCCTTTACCTAAAGTATTATATATCAAAATTCGCTCTATGTCAAGGATTTTAGGCTTATTTTTTAAATTTTTTTGTAAATTTTTAAATAAAAACCTTCTGATTGATATCAGAAGGCCATTTTAAATCTAATTTAGGGTTTTTCATTAGCTCTTCGCGCTTTATCCTCTGCCTCCTTTCTATTCTTTCCCCGATGCCAGTTGCCATATTTGTCCTGAACAACATATATCTCCCTCTCCTTATTCCGCAAGGCTCTTTTACTGATATGTGCTTTCGGCTCCTCTCTCTTAGCCATAACTTTACCCCTCCTTATTTATTGGACTACGAGCTCTCTTCACAACTAGATAAGGCAGTTTGAAATATTTATGGATGAGCTGATTATCTATTTGAAACTACTTAAAGTGAGAATTACATCGGATCTGAAGGGAGGATCCGACGCGATAATCGTGGCTAATTCTACAAGAATAGCGCTAACAGCACCAGTACCACCAACCCTATTAATATCGCGGTAGGTGGGCCTTTCTTACCACCTCCATCGGCGGGCGGTGGCTCCTCCTCGCCCTCAACGCGCATATCAGCGGATATACTGGTCCCCTGTTGGCTTATATTGACGACTGCTACTGAACTATCCTTCCCTGAATAACTCTTGCTATTCGGATTAGTGGTCAGACTGAAATTTGTGTTGCCAGTGCTTCCCGGGAAGGGATCTCCACTATCGCCATCGTTATTACCATTCTCCAGATGTCTCTTTCCATCAGCCTGCATCAGACCAACCATATAGTGCCGCTCGTTATCGTTATCATCCATTCCCTCATCTATATGCCATATCAGAAGTCCTTCTCCCGGTAAATATCTATCGGAGCCTATCTTCCCTCGATTCTCAATCAAGAAGTATTCTTTTCCTGCTGAACCATTCGTCCAGAGGCGATAGACACCGGTCGAATCGGTCTCGACTGGAGGGATCGTTATCCCTTTCCTGTTCTTCTCAAGTCTCTGGGGGATCACCCATCCCAGCTCCTTCTTGCACCAGGCAGAGAGATGAGCAGGATTATTACCGCCGTTGTTCCAACTCCCAAAGGACATCAAGCACCAAGCTCCAGCTCCTGAAGATGAGCCATCGATATCATATAGATCTGGTAATCCTAACACATGTCCTAGCTCGTGGCAGAAGACACCTATATTCCCGTCCTCTGGCTCCATAGAATAGCGCCATACATAGACTCTCCTTCCCGCGGCGTTGACATCATTCGTGGGGACTTTGTTCTTAGTCGTCCAAGCGTGAGACCAGATATCGTTGGGATCGCCAGTGTATTCTGCTCCGGGGCCAGCATGAACCACGAAGAGCATATCTACGTAGCCATCATTATCCTGATCGAATTCGCCGAAGTCGATGTAGCTGTCAGCGATCTTCACCACATCTTCCACTAGCTTCTGGGCATTCTTAGGGTAATCCCCGAAGCCTTTACGCCCGTTCGCATAATAACTATAGGACTGGGGAGCGCGATACCAGGTGTTTAGCGAATCGCTCACCTGACCCGTTATATCGAGTCGGTTATAAGATACCTCCCAGTAGTAATCGCGCATGCTTCCGGTGGGATAAGTCCCCTTGGTGAAGAGCATATCCTCGAAGCTCGCTCTAGATCTAGTTGCTATCTTATCAGAGAAGTCCACCAGGAGAACGATCGCCTTTCCTACCCCAGTGGTGGGAATCATATTCGCTCCCATCGCGCGCATCTCCGCTAACGTAGGAGGAAAGTTCTCCTTAACTGTAGGGATATCTCGGCCGGGGAAGGGAGGCATCGCCCAAGCTGCACCTGCTCCTATTAAGATGGACATAGTAACCGCGATTAATATAGCTCCACCCTTGGAGAACAACTTGTTACTACTCATAGTCTAATCTCCTTTCTCACAAGTTTATCGGATATTTCCCGTATTTCCTAATAGCCTCGACCATAGCCACTGCATTTTCGGGCTTGCAGTAGTCCGTTACGCTGTTGGAGGAGGAGACCATATACCCGCCCCCAGGAGCTAGTTCCTTGATGCGTTGCTTGACCTCGGCATCTACTTTCTCAGGTGTTCCAAAGGTCAAGGTGTCAATATTTATATTCCCCACTAAGCAGATTCGATCTCCATATTTCTCTTTGAGGAAGAGGGGATCCATCGATCCGGGTTCGAGCGGATGGATCGCATTCATTCCCTGACTCAACAGATCATCCATTATCGGCATTAGATCGCCATCACTATGGTAGATCCAAGGCAGGCTGATCTTATCCGCGACCTTCTTCGTCATCGGCAATAAAATCTCTCGATAACTTTTGGGGGAGAAGAGGGTCCCGGTCTTGAAGGCGATATCATCCGCAGCCCACATAAAGTCGAAGCCAATCTCACAGAAACGCTCCCCTACTTTGGCGAGCCAATCGATATACATATTTAGTAGCTCTAACAGGAACTCCTGATCATCGTATAGCGCGATGCAGAAGGTCTCGAATCCCATGCTATGCCAAGTGGGATCCAATCCCAGGAAAAGTATCGCACAGGCGGCGAAATCCTCTTTATTGGCTACGAACTCCTCGGCAGGCTTGAAGAAGTCATCGTTCAGTTTGGGGAATTTGACCATCTTCAGATCGTCTTTGGACTTTATCAAGCCATCTCCCATCGCGCGACGCCCTTCGCTGCTTACTGACCATTCTACATAGAAGGGAGGAAGTCCTCCCCAATAGACGATATTATCGCGTCCAAATAGATGGGAGGTCTCGTTTTCGCTCAAGGGCCTGCTAGATTTTGCAACTGCCATCGCTATTGGAGGATCGATTAAGTGTTCGCAATAGGGGACTCGATCTGGCTCCTCCACTCTCAGCGCGGTTAATATTCTCTCTCTAGGTGTCATTTCACCCTTAGTCATATTTCCAACTCCGTTTCTTATTTTAGTTCTGCGGTATGTTTGTTATAAGGAACTATACTAACCTTGCCCATAATACCGGTGGGGACTGGCTTGCCCAACATATTCGCCGAGGTGTTGGTAACGATTATCTCCAACTTATTCTCACCCTCGGTCACAAAGGAGGTTATATCTAAAACGTATGGACTCCAGAGGCATACGTCAGCCTTCTGACCGTTGATCAGGACTTCAGCGGTATTCCGAACATCCTCGAACTCAAGCATAAGCCTTTTATCGAGATAGCCCGAGGAGAGGATGAAGCTTTGACGGTAGGTGATCTCCCCGCTGTAATTAGGTAATCCCTGTTTAGTCAGATCGCCACTTTCGAGCTGACGATTGAACTCGACTACCTTATTACCTTTAACCATAAAGCTACCCTCCAGGGCTATAGGCTCTATCCCATGAGTGCTGGGGAATTGAGAATGGAAGGCAGGCATCCTGGTCTTTATCGTGATCTTATTCTCTCCGATAGTAAGGTGATCTTTAAGAGCGATGCGCTTGTTGCATTTATCCCACAGGAAGTAATCCTCCGCTTGCTCATCGATCCGAGTGGAGTTGAGTGTTATCTCGATCGGCTCTCCTAGATCTTCATACACTAAACCGATATCCTCGGGGATATAGCTTACATTGAAGCTCGTCGTTATCTCATACTCCGAGCCAGGAGGCGGATAAATTTCCGTTATACCTAATCCAGCTCTCTTAGATATCTCCGAGAATAAGCTGAGTCGCTCGGAGATCCCCATATCTTCTATGTTGATACCAAGCATTGTCGGGATCTTATCCATCGTCTCCAGAAATTCAAAGATGGATGTATAGCGACTGATCGCCAATTTTTTACTACGAGGGCCTATCTGTTCCTTCAACCTACTTATCGCCCCTAATATCCCAGTGGTCAATTTGGCTCGGAAGGATAGTTCCTTCATCTCCCATACACTTCCGATTTCTTCTTCCTTCTTTATCTCCTCCGCCGCGACGATCGTCCAAGGCTCCAACATAAACACGTTTCGCTGCTTCAATTCGATATTCCAAGTATTGGGAAGAACTATCGCCTCGATGATCCCAGTATCGGTAGTAACCGTCAAGAACTCCTCTCCAACCCGGATGAAGGGGTTATCGAGGCGAGAATAACCCTCAACTCCCTCAGAAGTGACCTCGGTCACGGCGATATTCGTTGAGGAGATATGAGGCGCTTCCTCCTGCGGTGAGATAACCAGATAGAGGGCCTCGTGAGGAGGGAAGGTATAAGGGACATAGGTGTTGTTATCATCGGTCTCATAGGCATAAGCAGGCTGAATCTCACCGGTATCGGCGTGCCAAATCTCGACTCTTCCCTTAGCCCTAAGGCTTATCCTTGCTTTGATCTGTTTCGAGGAGAGGTTAGCTACGAAATAGAAATCGGTATCATCGATTCGGCGATGGAGATATACCATCGGATGGCGATCCTCGGTTTCGATCGCCAGATCAGCGGGAAGATAATCATTTAACACCTCGGTGAGTATCTTCTCCGCCTTTGCTTCCTCATCGACATCAACTCCGGATAGGTAGATAGCACAGCCGCCCTCATCTCGCTCTCGGATTATGTATTCCCTAGTTCCGTCCTTCTTACCTAGAAGTCGCTTTGCTCTCCTTCCGAATATCTCTCCGATGAGTTCCGCGATTCTTGGATCGTTCTCCTTCTCTGGAGAGCTAGAGGGGAGAGACCCGAGAGCGATTATGATCCCTCCTGCTTTATAGAAATCCCTCAGTAGTTCAAGAACTTGAGTAGGGATAACCTTGATCGGTGGTAGGATAACCGCCCTGAATCGCTCTTGATTGATACGTAACGCGTCTTCCTCGACCTGAGCTTTCCCCTCGAGGACAACCTCCTCAAAGAGGTAATCATAATCCCTCTGGATATGCAGAAGTCCGTCGGAGATCGCGGTGAAGGAGTTCTTGAGTAGTTTCCAGCTATCGGATTTATTATATAAGGTATGTTCCGCCCACATAGAGCTCATCGGATAGAAGAGCAGGATATCGGCTATATGGATCCCTTGACTAACTAAATAGCTGTTTCGAGAGATATAGGCGGAGAATTTATCGTAGTATTTCCACCAGGGGGCTTGAACGAAATGGGTAGCTGGAAAGTCCCTCTTCCTTAATCCTTTCAAAGAGACGAAAGAGGCGTGGGGATTGAAGAGGTTAACGCCAGTAGCTAAGGCCCAATTAGTTGTATCTTTCAACTTCTCAAGGGTGGTGTCCCAGCCACATCCCCCGAATATCTCACAGAGGGTTCGGTCTGCTCCCTTAGCATGAGCGGTGCTGCTCAACTGCTTAGGTCCTACGTTGAAGCCGAGGGAAGCCAGCATCGGATCATAGCCACTTTTATCTCCTAAGTAATCGATCCCGGGTACGTTCATCTCCCCAATCGTAGCGTAGAAGCCCCCATGCTGATTGGGTAAGGAGGTGAGATCTTCCTCTAAGAGAAGATGTCCAGTGAATTTTAATCCCTTCTCATCGCACCATCTTCGGATCTGCTGGAAGAAGGCTTCCGTGTATAGCTCTAAGGCTATCTGATGATAGTCACATCTCGTCTTGATATAATCGCCACGTGAAAGCACTAGTTCGTGCATTTTATCAAGAAGATCGTATCCCTTACGCTTTTTGAATTCCTCCAAGAAGTTCTTCGTCCACTGGAGTCCGCGATAGTTCGCTGGCTCATCGGTGAAGATGCCGGGAATCGTATTCCCGAACTCCTCTGAGAATCGCTTAGCATATTCCTCATGGGTATAATCCATAAACTTTCGCACCGCGGCAGGATTTAGAAGATCTAGGTATCCTCTCTCCGCCTTAGCCCAAGGGGCATCTCCAGTCGAGAAGAACTGATCGGGCATCACGCGGGTGAAGAATACTATCACCTGCCAACTACCATCCGAGGGCTTCCAACGAAAGGTGTTATCGCTAGATACACGCTCCCCTAAGTCTATCCTCCTATCATCTCCTTCCTCGATAGCGACAGCTAATACTAACTCTGCATCATCGGGTAGGCTAGCTTCACAAGTAAAGCCTCTTTTCGCCTTAACAGTGATATAATCGAGATAGGTTTGACGATACTCGGGATATTCTCTGAGTAACTTTCCTCCAACAGGCCCACTAGGCCAGTTGTATTCATCATACATCCAGGCTTGCATCTCTAACTCCTTCGCTTTCTCAACAGAAGCTTGGATACCTCTCCAGAATTGATCGGAGAGGTATTCCACCTCCATACCAGTCCGAGGATGCATAAACACACCTGCTACGCCCTTCCTCTGCTGTTCCTCTAATGATCCCTGAAGACTCTCTGGAGATAGATCGTTGTTCATAAACCAGAAAGGCATAGGACCATACTCAAAAGGCGGGTTTTTGAATTTATCTTTTAATTCCTCGCTTGTCATCATATTTCCTCCTCTAATTTGTTATATTTCAACGATTCAACTTCATGTTGCCCCTACTATAGGGAGTCCGAGTGTGTGAATATTGCGCTAGCAGATTTAGGTTTAAACTCCCTTAAACCACCCTCCCCCTAACCCCCTCCCATCAAGAGAGGGGGAATAAAGGGCTTTAGCTCAATCTCGACGTTCCCTCTCCCCCTCGTGGGAGAGGGATAGGGTGAGGGGGAATTGGTCTTTAACTCCCTAACGAAGAACCAAGAATATGATACCCCCGATTATAAGTTCAAAAACCAAAAGGGAGGGGGGACTAAAGGGCTTTAGTTCAATC
>CAZSTA010000142.1:0-6227 GCA_964609495.1 uncultured bacterium
GAGTGGAAGTAATTCGGATCCCTATCTATAGCTTTCTTATACCAGATGATCGCGTCATCGTAATCCCACCTATCATGATAGACTAACCCTATATCGTTGTAGAGAGCCACATAATCGGGATTTATCTCTAAAGCCTTCTGATAATATTCTAAAGCCTTATCTAATTCCCAACGATCGTGATAGATCAGCGCCAGATTGCGATAAGCGTGGAAATAGTTGGGATCGAGCAGAGTCGCCCTCTCATACTCAACTATAGCGTTATCATAATCTCCCCAGTAGTGATATACTCGTCCTGTATCGTTATGGACAGAGGCGATATTGGGATCGATCTCGGAAGCTCTCTTGAATTCCTCCAGGGCTTTCTCCATCTCTCCCATATCGTAATAAGTGAGTCCTAAGTTACGATGAGCGTGGAAGTAATTAGGTTCAACCTCAATCGCTTTCCCGTAGTATTCAATAGCCTTATCATATTCTCCAAGATTTTCATAGATCAGCCCGATGTTATTATAGGCATGGTGATAGTTGGGATTGAACTCAATCGCCTTCTTATAATTGGCTAAAGCCTCATCATACTTGCCCAATCCATGGTAGGCTCTCCCCAGCTCATTATAAGCATCTGGATACTGGGGATCCATCTCCAAAGCCATCTGAAGTTGAGGTATAGCGTCTTCATAGTTGCCTCGGTCATAATAGGAGATCCCTAGCTTATAATAGGCATCCCTCAATCCGCGCTTTATTTTATCGCTGGGCACCGGTCTCAATTCCCAAGCTTTCTCATAGGAATCGATAGCGTTCTCCAATTCATAACGATCGAGGTAAACATCCCCCATCTTCTCATATACCTCGGCATAATTCGGCTTCAATTCCGCGGCCCGCTTATATTCATCCAGAGCTTTGTCCATCTCCCCTTCCTCATAGTAGAGATCTGCCAAATTCTTATGGCCATAGAAGAAGTTCGGGGCTATCTCTAAAGCCACTTTATAGAGAGTGATAGCTTTATTAGCTCTCCCTTGTCCCTTATAGAGCGCCCCCAAAAGGGCATAAGCATTTAGCTGATTCTCATCTAGCCGTATAGCTTCATTCAATTCCTCCTCCGCCTTGTCCATATCACCTGCCAGGTAATATTTCCTACCCTGTTCATAATGCCTCGTAGCCTCCTCCTCCGATGAAGCAGATAGCACTACTCCCGCAGTAGTGAAGATGAACGCGAGGACTAAACATAAAATCGTTATTCTCTTAAACATCTCTATACCTCCTCCTTTTCTATTTTGGTTTCGATTAAACTTCATTCCAAATTCTGATTACTTCTTCTCTAGCCTCTAAGCAGGTTTGAATGGCCTGAGGTATATCGTTTCCCAAAAACTCCAAAACTATCGGCCCTTGATAATCCAAAGCCTTTAGTTTCCTAAAAACCTCTCTATAGTTTATCAGGTTGTTTCTATGTATCGGTTGGTGTTCAACGTAATCGGTGCTCCACATCTGAAGGACGCTGTTCATATGCACCTCTACGATCCTATGTTGGAAGTAATCTATCCAGACCTCGGGCATAACCCCTCCCATCGCCGCATGTCCGATATCCAGGTTTAACCCGAGTCGCTCGCTCCCCACTTGATCTATGATCCTTATCAGATTATCAAAGCTGGTCGTGACCTCATATCCCATAATCAGGTCATACTTCTCCGCGTACTCCGCGGCGATTACTCCGAACTCGACATTCTTTCGAACGAACTCATCTGGAGAAACAACGAATCCCCAATCCGCTCTTCCAGTATGGAAAGTTACTATCTTGATCCCCAGATCGATTGCTAACTCGATGCACTCGATATATTGTCTTCTCGATTCCGCTCGCCAACCGTGATTTATACTCGCGATATTTATCCCTAGATGAGGGGAGTGAATCGTGCAAAAGGAGAAGATCTCCAGCTTCTTTCTAAGTAGCTCCCTCTCTTTCTTCCCGAAGCTACGAGGCCAAAGCCCTACATTCCTTATCGTATAAGGGGCTCCGATATTTCCCTGATAATCAGCGGGAACTAACTCGAATCCCTTAATACCTGCCTCATAAACCGCATCTATCGCCTGATATAAAGTCTCTCCGTATCTCGCTGGTAAGAAATGAGTTGACGCCCCAAAACGATCTTCGGTAAGTGGCATTATGCATCTCCTTTCCGTTATGGAAAATAGAATTCAATCGCCCTAATCATAACCATATTCTAGGGCAAGCAGACTATAGCAAGTTACCAACACCTTATTATCCTCCCACCATCTGCTACTTATGGAATTCACCCAATACCCTTCGGGATGCTGGATGCTTACCAGCTTAGAGGAGAGGTCTTCATACCAGTTATGCGATACATCTTCCGCATCTATTATCACCGGTTCACCATAAGCCTTAAACGCCTTAGCCATCGTGTGATAATAGTAATAAAGCCCCTGCATACCTAATTCGGGATTCTCCTCTACCGTGTAGTTCTTCTTGATCCACCCTACCGCGGCCTGCACTCGGGGATCATCTTGAGCCACATTGGCATAGATAAAACTCCTCATTCCAGCGTAGGTCATACCTCCATAAGAGGTCGTTCCTCCTGCCTTACTTGCGCCCGGTTGATATACAAACCCTCCGTCGTTCTCAGCCCAAGGCTGATCATTCGACTCCTCGCGATTCTGGCATCTCTCCAGGAAGATAAGGGCTTTATCCCAAGTATCCGAATTCTCTGGCAGATCGGTAGCCTTCAACGCTTCCAGTGCCCACTGAAGATTAGAAAGATCAGGTCTTCCACTCCCTCCATAACCTATTCCTCCGTAGGAGGGATCATCTATGGTATATCCCTCCCCTTCATCAAATTGAGCCTCTACTAGATAGCTCTGACCCTTCTGGATTATATCCTCAAAACCAGACTTATCAGCCTTAACTAAGGCTATGAGGCAATTAGCAGTGTTGTAGTTAGGCAAGTCTCCCAAGCTGATCGAGCCATCCTCCTTAGCGTGAGACTTGATATACTCCAGAGCGGCTTTTAGGAAAGGTGTGTTAGCGTTATATTCTCCACTCGGACTTCTTAGGAAAGCTAAAGTAGCCAAAGCAGTGATCGCTGGATATGATTCCCAAGAGCCATCCTCCTCTTGTTGAGCTTTAAGCCAATTCAAGCCTCGCTGGATCGACTCCTCCACCCCATCAGCAAAAACTATAGATTTACCTGTCAATGTCAGGCAAAGAACGACTAAAATTAAAGTGACTATAAACCTCATCCTTATCATCTGACCATCCTCCTTAAAGATAGATTTAGCCCTACTCATTCAACTGCGGGCTTTATAGTTACTAATACCTTCGTTTCCCTCTCTGGAACCATATCAGAGTTGGCGCTGTAATTAACATCATCCGCTCCAGCGGGCAAGGGATTATCGATGATCGCATTGGGAGCATAATAGGTGCTGATAAGCGCCCCTTCGAGCTCAGCCATAAAGACTCCATTTATAATCTGAGAGCCCAGAAACACCCAATTGGTATGTTCCATCACCCCTTCCGCGATCAGATCATAGACTAGATCTTCTCCCTTCACTCTCCTAACCTTCTCGCCATCGTTCCATTCCACCCAGATCTCCAGCGGATCCCCTGCTGGAACCTCGCCTTCTCCCTCATATTCTATATTCTGTCCATACTCCAATCCCAATAATATCAAAGCTATCTGAAGGTGAATCGGCTCCGCATCCGTCACTAGGACGGTCTCATGATCTTTATAACCGCGAGTGGCAAGCAGATACTCGATCAATCCCGAAGCAAGATTTACCTCTCCCTCTATAACTATCTTCCTCTCATTCTTATCAACGATCACCTCGCCCACCCGATACACACCACTAGATATCTGCACTATGGGCTGAACTTCGGTGTCATCGCCTTGAGCTAGCGCTATATTTGTAATAGCGAACAATATAATAATAACGATCTTACTACCTTTCATTTCTCCTCCTCGCTTTCAAAACTAAGATCGCACTAGAGATTAATAGAGCAGATATCGAGATATAGAAGAGAGCGACCTTTATCCAAGAGGGATAATGAAATCTATAGGAGGCAATAGGTGATAGGTTATAAATTAGAGGGATACGCATAAAATCTAAATCTATAGCTGAATATACCGCTACAAAAGGGTTTAAAAATAGAACTGTTTGTATTAAAGGATATGGTCTATACAAGCTCTCGATTAGAGGTCCCGCTAGAATAATCCCTCCTGATAACAGGAAGATTATAAGATAAGTTATGGATAAAGATACATAAAGCTTGTTAAAGAAAGTTGACCAGAAGAAACCCAGAGTCCCGAAACTTAGGATAAATACCAGAAGGAGCAGGTAACTTGAAGTCAGCTTGATAGGAGGAAGTCCCTTCGAGTTCAAATTGATGATAAGAGATATTAAGAATGCCACTACCTGCAAGGAGGTCAGGGAAACTAAAGAAATCACTAAACTAGAGAAGAGAGAGTTATCTCTCTTGACATTGATCAGATTCGAAGTTAGGAGAGGACTCAGAATTAGAACTATAAGCATCTCTAAAAACAATATATTGATTAGGAGATGTTCCCCTATCCTCTGCCAATTGCTGAAAGAACGAGTTCTTTTCCAAACGAGCAAAGCTAGAATTAAGAGTAGTAAAAGATGAATTAAATGAGAGAGCTTAATGAATTTCTTATTCACTTGTTAACCTCTGCTCTGAGTCGGATTATTACTCTTCAGTGGGATGGCCTTAAACTTCCCTTTCTCCCCACTTATGATTGTAATTCCTTCATTAGCATAGAGACTCGATTGCAGATAATTCCATCTACCCCTATATTCTTCAGGCGTCTGATGATCCTTCTAGTCCTTCCGTTGGGGGTTCTATCACTGATACCAACTATGACTGGGAATCCCTTCTTCTGTATATTTCTAACTAAGCGGGGATAAACTTTATCGGGCTGAGTGAGAACGAAGCGATTTTTGGTCTCTTCAAGTCCCCTCTGAAATTGTTTCAAAGAGCAACTTGTTTTAAACTCGCTGTCCAATGAGCGAATCCTTGCTTTAGCATCCGAATATCCTATTATCATCACTTCCTTCACAATTTTCCGCAAGGTCTCCACTATCCTATCCTCAAAGCTCGGATATAACTCCGAATTTCCTTTAGCCTCAAGCACCATTCCCACTTTACCTCTAACTAAATCTATGACTTCTTCTAAAGTTGGAATCCTCTCCTCGGAAAATTCCGCATTAAACCAAGAGCCAGCATCCAACTCTTTCAATTCAGTGAGGCTCATCTCTCCTACTACTCCGCTTCCATCAGTAGTACGATCAACCTTGTCATCATGGATTACAACCAGATGACCATCAGCACTCTGCCGAACATCAAGCTCTATCATATCCGCAGATAGTTCGATAGCCTTCCTAAAAGCGATGAGCGTATTTTCAGGAGCGATAGATGAAGCCCCTCTATGAGCGATCTTTAAGGTCATAAGGTATTTCCTCGGTGATAACTATCTTGGAGGCACTTAAGCTCCAACCCTTCCCTCTTAAGGAGAAGAATAGTTATTCCTTAATATATAATATAACTTTCTTCTCCGTAGTCTGAGCAGGTTTTATCTCAACATCCTTTATCCACTTCTCTATACCACCATCTTCATACACGATCTTAACATCGTATCTTCCAACCTCGATCTCGAATTCCGCTCCTTCTCCCCAAGCCCAATCGGAAGCAATTTCCTCCTCAGTTCCAGCTTTATAAAGGGTAATATAAGCATCTTCAAAGGGATCACCATTTTGATCCCTGACGATAACAACTAAATTCCCTTCTGATATATTAAAGGTGATCTTCTTCTCCGTAGTCTGAGCAGGTTTTATCTCCACTCCTCTCTCCCACTGCTCTCTATCTTTATACTCCAATTTGACATCATAAGTTCCCACTTGTAACTCGAATTCCGCTCCCTCCTCCCAAGCCCAATTAGAAGCAACTTCCTCCTCTTCCTCTCCTGCCCTATAAATCTTGATATAGATATCCTCCTCAGGACTACCATCAGCCTTGCGAACGATAACTAGGAGATCCCCCTCTGATATGCCAAAGGTGATCTTCTTCTCCGTAGTCTGAGCAGGTTTTATCTCCACTCCCCTCTCCCACTGCTCTCTATCTTTATACTCCAATTTGACATCATAAGTTCCCACCTGTAACTCGAATTCCGCTCCCTCCTCCCAAGCCCAATTAGAAGCAACTTCCTCCT
>CAZSTA010000142.1:6327-9462 GCA_964609495.1 uncultured bacterium
CTTCCTCTCCTGCCCTATAAATCTTGATATAGATGTCCTCCTCGGGACTACCATCAGCCTTGCGAACGATAACTAGAAGATCCCCTTCTGATACATCCAAGATTATCTCCCTCTCAACTACCGCTCCATCCTCGATATTTATATCCCTTGCCCACTCTTCAACTCCTTTATACTCAATCTGAATATCATAATCTCCAGCAGGCAATGAGAATTCCACTCCTTGAGCCCGCGCCCAGTCCCATTGAACCCCATTTTCGGTCTCACCCGCCGGGAAGATATTTATAGTAGCCTCTTCCGCTGGTTGCCCATCCGCTTTTCTGACCTTAACTATGAGTTTCCCCTCTTCTACCGCCATAGTTATAGTCTTTTTTGTGACTCTATCTTCTTCAACCTTAACCTCATTTAGCCACTCCTCTAGCTCTCCATAGGTAGCTTTTACATCATATAAACCGGGCTCCAGGGCTAGGGAGATGTCTCCTACACCAATTCCTATAGGACTTTTAGTCTCTCCCAGAGGATATACTTCTACGGAGGCATCCAGTGGCTCGCCATTGGGCTTTGTAACATTTACAACTAAGTTTGTCTTTCTCTCCTCTGCGGCGGTGAAGAGCGCCATCTTTAACTCTTCAGCGTTCCTAGCTGGGAAGTAATTGCCTTCGGTAACCTCCGCTATGCAGGACAATTGCTTTCTCGCACTAGCCCCTACCGCAAAACCTACCGTATGGATCTTAACATCTATCCCAGACTTCTTCAACTTCTCAGCTACTGCGCAGGGATCTCCTCCACAGCTCTCCAATCCATCACTAACTAAGATGATGATATTCTCCTTCCCCACCTCGAAATCACCTGCGGCCTGCTCCAAAGAGTAGGCTATGGGCGTATAACCTCGGGGCTTTAATTCGTCTATCTTCCTTAGAAGAGCATCTTTGTCTATGGGACCAATAGGGATCAATAATTCCGTGTCCTGACAACCTTTGCCCGAATGCCCATAAGCTCGTAAGCCGATATTGACTCCCGAGGCGCTTTGTATGAAGTCCCTCAGCACCTCCTTAGCGATATCGATCTTAGCTTTGCCCTCGATCTTATCCCACATACTTCCCGAGGCATCTAAGATCAACAAAATACTAGTCTCTTCTGCATAAACGCTTTGACCTGCAAGTATCCCTACCAGTATAGCAGTTAATATCGAAATGATTATTGCTTCTTTAGACATAAATTTACTCCTCCTGTTATCAGACTTCGATAAATGGCTGGATATTTCGAGCGAAAGTCTAATATCCAGCCATATTTATTTTCCGAGATAAATGGAGCTATTCAGCTTCATACTGTATTAACTTGATCTCGGAGATCAGCTCTTCATTTTCATCGTAGTTGGTCGTTCGTATAGGAAGAGCCAGGTCATCATTGACCACGATCTCTGTTCTCTCGAGAGAATCCGTACTAGCTCTAAATACCAGCAATATCCCCTCTATTCCCGCTACTGTCTCTCTTGCCTCAGCCCTAATTACCCCTCCTCCGGGAATCAGCAATCTATCGCCCACCTCAAATTCCTGATCTCCAAACATACCGAAAACCAGTGGGTTTAAGAACATCATCCAGGAGAAGGCCATAGGTTGAGCGAAGAAACCGGCGGCGATATCTTCCTGTTCAACGCCCGACATCTCATATCCCAAAGACATATCGAAGGTCCCATCTCCCTTGGGTTTTATATCCAGACTGTAGATGAAAGATTCTCCATCCTGGGTGGTGACGCTATAAACGTACTTCTCCGCTCTTCCGGAGAATTTATAAGGCTCCCAGGCAAAAGCAGGATAGACTGCTCCTAAGAGTAGCATACCTAAAGCCAAAGTTAAGATCAAAAGTTTTTTCCCTAGAATTTCCATCATTTGCCTCCTTTAATTCAGTTTAAAATAGTATAGTTGCTAATTTTGACATCCCCTTATCTACAATCATTATAACATCTTTTTCAATAAACATCAAGAATTTTCTTGTGGTCAATGAATGATAAAAGGGAGTCCAGAATTATCTGAACTCCCTATCTTAGTACACCTTACTCTATAGTGCTGGCACGCTCGCGGTTAAGCTCTACATATATCCTCTCTTCTCCTTGAGCAACTCTAAAAATCTGGGATTTAGCAAGATAGACATTATCCTCTCTTTAAGCGATATCTCTGGTCGTAGCCCTTTGGCTGCGGGTAATCTCGCTGGAGGTTGAGGAGGTTTAGATATTCTCTCTTTGATCTCCCTTTTGCCTTTTTCAAACTTCTCAGGGGGAACACTCCTAAGCCTCTCTACTCCCTCTCTTAGCCTCTTCTCAACCTGCTCTCTCCTCTCCTCAGGAAGCTTTTCCAACATAGGGACGACCTTCTCTTGGAACATCTTTTCCAAAACCTCGGGAGAGGCCTCTTTGATCCCCTCAACAACTTTACCTATCTCGCGAAGAATGGGGAAAGCTTTGATTTCTGGTCTCACTCTCTTTCTCGCTATCTCCTCCAGAGTTTTAATCTGCTCTAAGGTTAGAATCTCCTCGATATTGATCTCAAGCCTTCTTAAATCTAAGCGGGTTTGCCTCTCTATCTCCTGATGCTCACGATTTATCTCCTCTATCCCTTCCTTGAGATCGGGGTCAGGCTCCTCACCTCTTAGCAACATATCCTTTTGAGCTTGGAGTATCCCTTTGATCTCCTCTGCTCCTGCCTCTCTTTCTCGCTTCATATTCTCCCTTAGATCCTGAAAGAGTTGAAGGGTGCTGATCATCTTATCCATCTGCTCTGGGGTGAGATTCAGCTTGTTGATAACCTCTAGGAGCCCGATGTCACGACGAAGCTCCCGTAACTCCTTCACCACCTCCAAAGCCTCAGGTTCCTCTTGAGCAAAAGCTAAGGATGTTACTCCGACAACTAGGGTAATGATGATAAGAGTAGCGATTCTTATCCTCCACTTCACTATAACCATCTCCTCTCTTTGCTGATTAATGAACGAACCAGCTTATCCTTAACGATTTTTCATTAAGTTAGACGAGGAATAGGGGGAAAAATGTTTACCGTGATTCAGAAATTTCTTTACAATGGACGCTTAATGGAAGCATATAGAATCGGGGATCAAAAAGTCTTTACTTCGTAATGATTTCAGATC
>CAZSTA010000143.1:0-9395 GCA_964609495.1 uncultured bacterium
CAAGGGTACGTAGTCTGCCTTTGCTCTTGAATAAACAGATATCGAGCAATCCGTCATCTAATTTAGCTAAGGATGATATCCCGAATCTTCCGGCATAATATCTAGAATTGCCGATGACCGCGAAGTATCCTCTAAGTTCTCTATCTTCCTCATCCAGCTCAAGATGTAGTTCAGGTGGATTATATCTGATCAGAAGCTTGAAGCCGTTGAGAATAAAAGCCAATTTCCTAAGCCATTTCTTAGCTAGTGGTCCGACCTCTCGAACGATTTGGGCGTCTAAGCCTATCCCCGCCATAAGGACGAAATAGCGATCTCCTGCTCTCCCCAGATCGACGGTCCTGCTCCTCCCCGCAAGAATTACTTGACAAGCCTGATGGATATTCAAAGGAAGATCAAGCTCTAAGGCAAAGACATTAACCATCCCCGCGGGAATTATCCCCAGCCTCGCTTCCGATCTGGCTATACCGTTTATAATCTCGTTTACTGTCCCATCTCCCCCCATAGCGATTACTAATTCGCTACTTTTCTCAACAGCTTGCCGAGCGATGGTAGTTGCTTCTCCCTTCCTATCGGTTACATAAACCTTTAGCTTATTTAATCCTCGCCCTAGTATAGCTTTCACTTCTTTTGTAGTTTTTCGGTTTATCCGAGTGGAGTTGGGATTGATTATCAAAATAGCGCTCATATCAGTAGATGAAGATTACCGATCTTTACTCTGGTCAAACCGGCATCCAAAGCGGCTTGCTTACACTCCTGGGCATGTAGCTTGGAGGTTTGCGGTAGATCGTGTAGATAAAAATTGGGGTGAAATGCTAATAGGGAATAGGGGATATCTGGATCGAGATCGGCGATGAAGTGGGCGATGTTGCTAACTTCTTCAACGTCTATATAGCCGGGAATAAGTAAAGTACTGGCTATTAGGAAGGGAGGATCTGGTCTCTCCTTCGTCCATTGAGCTAGATAGCGAAAGTTCTCCAGAGTCCGTTGGTTAGTTATTCCGCATAGGGCTATGTTTATATTCTCATTCCAAGCTTTGAGATCGAATTTGATACAGCCACCCGATTTCAGGGAGAGTTCGGCGGCTTTCTCCAAATAAGCTCTGTTCATCGAGCCATTCGTCTCCCAACAGATTCTTAATATTCTGCCCTTCGCTCGCTCAAGAGCTAACTCGGAAGCTCTTAAGGCATGAGGCATTTGCGGAGTAGGATCGCCTCCGAAGTAACATATACAAGCGGTGCGATTATCAACTGCCTCGGCTAATTCCTCGGCACTTCTAAAGTGAGGATCGCTTAATAGATCCCGATAGTGCCAATTCTGGCAGAATAGACAGTTGAAGGAACAAGCTCCGTAGAAAACAGCCAAGTTTTTATAGCCATACTCCGCCCCAGAGGAATAGGAGAATTTAGGATAACCAGCGGAGGTCCCCGCCGGACATACCCAATCAGCGACGCAATTAGTCGGGAGAGGATCGTAATACCAGTCTGCTAATCCTTTTTGGGCTGTCCCTGCTATATGAGATAATTTTCCTTCTCTATTCTCTCTTAAACCGCAATATCCTCTTTCTCCTGGAGGTATAGAACACTCATTCACACAGAGATAGCACTTCGCTCCCTCTGGAGAACGAGGAGGTTTGAGAGGAAGATCGAATTCCCTTCTAGTCTCAGCGTGAACTCTTTGAATATGATCGAATACCTTCTCTCCTCCTTGTTTTAAACACGAGGCACAAATACCCAGGGTGGAGGTGATAAGTTTCGATACCCTTCCACATATTATACACCTGCCGCTCATAGCATTCCCCTTCAATGATTTTGAGAATTACCCAGTAGCAGATAATCAGCGGTCGAATTTGAGGATCCGACCGTTATAAGGACGAAGCATGTAAACTTTGTGCTGGGGAATATGATTCTCCCCTCACCCTGGCCCTCTCCCACGAGGGGAAAAAGGTAACTTTTTTAACCATGAGTTCTATTTGAAGCAAAAAAGTTACCTTTTAGGGAACATCGAGATAAGCTCGATCTCTTTAGTTCCCCCCTCCCTTGACGGGAGGGGCTAGGGGAGGATGATCTAAGGAAATTTAAATCTGCCAGCATGATATTCTACATGCTTACTTATAAGGAATTTATCTTGACATATCGGCTATATCTTGTTATAATTCAACAGGATAGATTACTCTTTGGAAATCGAGATGTAGGAATCTATCCTTGATGATCTTCTGTGGCTCCCATTTGGAAGTCGGACGAGAGCATAAGATTTTAACCGTCATTTTGGGAATTACCAATATTGCAGAAGTTCCAACTAGATTTACTTTAATTATATAAAAATTTTAAAGCAAAATCAAGGAAGATCGTATATATAGTGATAATAGGGTTAAGTCCCCCTTGATACTTGGATTTTCAGGAAAGATGAGAGAATATTGCTAGTTAGGAGTAGAAAGTTATGAGAAGGTATAAATTCACAAGTAGTTCTTGTCCTATAACTATTGGGCGGGAAGAGTCCAATGGTATTTCCCTTCCAGCCGATAAGGTCTCAGAGCAACATGCGGAGATCAGGTATGAGGATAGCTTTGTTATCTATGATAAGGATTCTCTAAATGGTACCTTTGTAAGTTCTGAAGCTAAAGGATTAGGAAGGATAAGCAAGAAGAAGCTGGAAGATGAGGATTTGATTCATATAGGACTAAGTGGCTATGTGCTAAGGGCTAAAATAGAAGGCAATAGCTTATTACTGGAAGAAATAAAGGTCCCCTCTGCTCTAGAAGCCTCCGATTTTACCGATGGGATCAAAAAGAGGACCAAAAGGTGGTATGAAGATTAATTTCGCGATTCCTCCTAAATTAGGGGGAAGCTCTTTACGGCGAAACAGATAGACGATGGGAAGGTATATCCACCCTATTGTAGGATGTAGGAATCTATCCTTGATGATCTTCTGTGGCTCCTCCTTGGAAGCTGGACGAGAGCATAAGATTTTAACCGTTTGGTACTTGGATTTTCAGGAAAGATGAGAGAATACCACTATAGTTGGTCCTTGAGCTTCTAATCGGAGTATCATATTCTTAGTTTTTTACTAATGGGTTCAAGATATAATCCCCCCCTCACCCTATCCCTCTCCCACGAGGGGAGAGGGGACATCGAGATAGAGCTGATCTCTTTAGTTCCCCCCCTCCCTCGATGGAAGGGGCCCAGGGGGAGGGTGGATTCGAGATCTAACAGGAGAAAAACCCTCAATAGCCCTATTAATTCGGCAAAGACTAATAGTTAGGAGTATATTATGAAAGGTATAAGAAAACACGAATTTACAGGCAGTTCTTGTCCTATAACTATTGGGCGGGGAGAGTCCAATGATATTTCCCTTCCAGCCGATAAGGTCTCAGAGCAACATGCGGAGATCAGATATGAGGATAGCTTTGTTATCTATGATAAGGATTCTCTAAATGGCACCCTTGTCCGACATAAAGCCAAGGGATTAGAGAAAATAAGCAGGAAGAAGCTGGAAGATGGAGATTTGATTCATATAGGACTAAGTGGCTATGTGCTAAGGGCTAAAATAGAAGGCGATAGCTTATTACTGGAAGAAATAAAGATCCCCTCTGCTCTAGAAGCCTCCGATTTTACCGATGGGACCAGGAGGTGGTATGAGTAAAGATCAACTTCACGATCCCCCCTAAATTAGAGGAAGCTTTTTTATAACAGCCCGTAAGGTTAAATCTCCCGGAGGCAGATCATCGGTATCTGGGAGATAGCCATTGTTGAGCATCCAGATAGAGCAATTCTTCAGATCTCCTATGGTGACAACTAGAAGGTTTGCCTGCTCAAAGGTTAAATCATAGAGCCTCATAACTGCGTTTACTAACTCTCCTACGGCCTCTTTGGCCGCTAGGCTATAGCTCTGCCCTGTAACTACAGCCATAATCTCGGTGTCAGTTTCGACTAGGGGCCAGCTGCTCTCTAGCTTAGTACTCTTTTCCACCTTTAGCTTGACCTCAGAGGCGATCTCGACTCCCGTACCGCTTATCTCTCCATCGCCTTGGATCGCATGAATATCCGCTAAACATAGCATCCCCCCCTCTACCTGAGCATTAAAATAGACGCGAGAGCCGATGTGGATAGCGGGACAGTCCATATTCCCGCCGTGTTTACTCGGCGGGTTGTTCATTATCGCTCGCCATCCCCAGGCTTCCTTCTCGATCCGATCCGTAATATCATCATCAGGGGCAGGAAACACTCCGATAACTCCGATCATAGGATCTATGGGGACTTTTATATCGGAGGGGAATATAGCGCAGTTATCTTCGATACGGATAGGAACTTCTTCTCCCTTCCTAAGGGGACCTCCATTATTCGCGATCCCGTCTCCTACTAGCTTTATATCCTCTATAGTGACGATCATCGTATTCCCAGGATTGATCCCCTCAATATATATGGGGCCATTGACTTTATTAAACATCTCAGTCTCGACTATTATAGATTCTCCCAAGCTCACCGAAGCTGCTGGCTCAGGCCACCTATCAGGTGGACCACCATTGATATTTTCTCTTCTTATCCTCTTCATTATAAAACCTCCAATAATACCGGGGATTGGGAAGTCGAAATTAGAAGCGATCATCTGATTCCCAATTTCCAATAATAAGAACCGAGGGTGACCTTGAACTGCTCCTTCTCACATAATATTAGTCTCTAAATTTTTATATCTCTTCCTCAAATCTAGCTTCTACCGCCCTCCTATGAGCCAAGAATCCCTCTTTCTCCGCGATGGTCTTCACCGTCTCGCTTATACTCCGCAAGCCTTCTTTGCTCAACTCCTGGACCTCCGTCTTCTTCAGATACTCTCCCACCGAGAGGGGTGAGAACATCCTGGCATAGCCAGCGGTGGGGAGGACGTGATTTGAGCCAGAGGCGTAATCACTCGCGGCAACTGGAGAATATGGTCCTAGGAAGATAGAACCAGCGTTATTTATCTTATCCAAGATCGAACTGGGATCCTCTATCATTATCTCTAAGTGTTCGGAGGCATAATCGTTGGCGAATGAAATGAAGTCATCCAGAGTATCAGTTGTTATTATCATCCCATAGCTTTCGAGTGAATGTTCTATCGCCTCTTTAGTTGCTATATTCTCCTTTCTTAATTCAACCTGCCTCTCAACCTCTTCCGCCAATCTCTCAGAGGTGGTGATCAGGACACTGGAGGAGTCGAAGCCGTGTTCCGCTTGAGAGATAAGATCGGCGGCTATGAAGCGAGGATCTCCGGTCTCATCAGCGATTATTAGTATCTCCGAAGGACCTGGGAGGCTATCAATAGCGACCTCTCCACTGCTGAAAGCTAGTATCTTAGCCGCTACCACATAGTTATTACCAGGGCCTAGTATCTTATATACCTTGGGAACAGTTTCTGTTCCATAGGTCATCGCCGCGATCGCCTGCGCTCCCCCGATCCTGTATATAGCAGTAAAGCTCACTATATCAGCGGTAACTAGAGTTACCGCAGGGGGAGCGAATTGACCTTCGGATTTTGACGCCTCATCTCCTCCCGATGTAGGAGGGACGCATAATATTCTCTCTTTGCATCCCGCAACTCTCGCTGGAACTCCGGTCATTATCACCGAAGAAGGATAGGGCGCTCTACCTCCGGGAGCATATATCCCTACCTTTTCAATAGGTCGCCACATCCAGCCCACTTTGATCCCTTCATCAATATCGATCATAGCTG
The DNA here is from genome assembly GCA_964609495.1 of uncultured bacterium. Classification (GTDB taxonomy): domain Bacteria; phylum CAZSTA01; class CAZSTA01; order CAZSTA01; family CAZSTA01; genus CAZSTA01. Next base: position 5,704 of record CAZSTA010000143.1, read on the forward strand.
GCTTAGGAAGTTGAGCCTGATGGAATCTCTCCACATTTGCCACAGCTTGCTTGATACTCCTTATCAGCTTATCATCAACTTTATTATACGCAGATTCTATCTCCTCAGAGGAGACGCGGAAATCGTCTATCTCGACTTTATCGAATTTAAGAGTCCATTTCCTGACCGCCTCATCTCCCTTCTCCTTGACCTCCTCCATTATCTCTCTGATCTGAGGGATGATCTCATCGAACTCGGCAGAAGATCTCTCCATTATCCTTTTATAGTCCTGTGAAGATATATCTTTTAGTTTGCAGATCTTCAAACTTATCACCTCTTAATCTTAGTAAGTCAATAGCTTATGTTCTCTCACTATTCTGTAATATCTACTAGCCATATCTCTTAGCTCTTTATAGGGTCGCTTTCCTATCATCACTAGAGTTGCTTGATACAATATCCTAAGTAGAAAATCTAAGCTGAAGATTATCTTCAATCCCAACGCTTGACCAATTCCTTCATACTTCCTGAAGTAGGTGAACATATTGATGAAATACTCCTCTATCCACCTCTCGCCCATCCTCTTGAGATCATGCCCCTTCTCATGTATTATCTCAGCCTCTGGAATTAGGTATATTTCATAACCTTTATCATGTATTCTACGGCATAGATCCACATCGTTGAATAGGATAGGAAAGCTTTTATCCATTAAATCCTCCCCCTTGAATAGTCCGGTTTTAATCATCAGGCAGGAGGCAGGAGGTTGCTCTATCGTTCGAACTTGATTGAAATCATCATCCTTCATCAGATAAGAGCGAATGATCTTGCTATTTTTGAAGAATCTATTGGGAACACTCCAGAGCAGAACCATCGTCCAAAAGGTGGGAAAACGAGCGTAATAATTTTGAAAAGAGCCATCGGGATTGAGCAGTCTGGCACAGACAGCTCCAGCTTCATCATTATTATCCAGAAATTCCACCATCTTCTCTAGGGAATTTGGAGCGACAACTGTATCAGGATTCAATAGTAGGAAGTTTCTTCCTTTAGCCATACGGTAAGCTTGATTATTAGCTTTAGCGAAGCCAAGATTAGAGTCGTTCTCGATCAGATTTAGCTGGGGGAAAGAGCTTCTCACCATCTTTACGCTTCCATCTTGGGAGTTGTTATCTATTACGATCACTTCATAAGCTATCCCTTCGACATTCTCCACTATCGAATTTAAACAGCGATTCAGCATATCCTCAGCATTCCAATTGACAATTGATATGGATAAATCTAGCATATCACTGAACCTTTCGCGCCGCTACCCTCAATAACTCTCCTTTTCCCAGCATCTCGACTGCTCTCCAAACTACTTTCTTTACAGCTCTCTTGAGCGGCTGCCAACGTTTATTATCCACGAAATCTACGGGGATCCTCTTCTTCCTCAAGTCGGGCAGGGGAGATACCCCTCCAGATACGGTAATAGCTCGAATTATTTTGAAATTGGTTTTCTTTAGAAGCTTTCCTAAAGTATCAGGAGAGAAGTGATATAGATGATATTGAGGGACGAAATGATACCACCGCTCTTTATATTTTTGAGCAGAGAGGCTCTCGATATTAGGCACTTCTAGGGCTAGTATTCCCTCGGGCTTAAGGAGGCGATTTATCTCTCGCAGTTCCCCTTTAGGATCGGCACAATGTTCCAAGGTGTGCCAAAGGACAGCCGCCTCAAAGTAGTTATCAGGATAGGCTCTATCTCGCAGATAACCTGTGAATACTTCGATATTGAACTTCTCACGAGCATAATTTGTAGCATAAGCCGATATATCGGTTCCTTCTACTGACCAACCATCCCTTCTAGCCATAGCTAGAAAGAAACCAGCCGCACAACCCACCTCTATCAGCTTACCCTTTTTATTTGCCTGACTATTTAGGAAATCGAGCCTCTCTTTTGCCTCCCTCTCTCTAGCCTCTATATCAGCTATATAATCCTCGTAGTTGTCTCCCAGAAAATATCTTGCTGAATACCGATCATTCTCCTCGGGATCACTATAAGTATATATCAAACCACAATTTGAGCACTTAACCACTCGAATTCCATCTTTGATCAGATATAGATCGTATGTGGTTGAGCCACATATATTACAACTTCTCATTCGGGTTCTCCTATACTACTCGCTCTCGGTTGAAAGCCAGAGCGCGGCGAAAGATCGACAGATCATCTTCCCCCAGTCCTTTAAGCAGAGTTAAGGTCACCACATAGATTATCGCCGAGGTGGGGATTAATATCCATAGGCTTGCTTCCCTGAGGCTGTATAGATAAGCTCCCATTACCAACACAGATAGAATAGGTTTCCAAGAGAGCTTTAAGGGATTGATGCGATATAGATAACGAGATACTAAATAGTATAGTAACATAAATCCAGTGAATTCAGTTATCAGGGTTGCCACTCCAGCCCCGACATAACTAAAGCGCGGGATGAGGATAAGATTTAGAGCTATATTGAGAACTGTATTTATCGCCCCCACTAATAACCATTCTAGCTGACGATTTATGACGATCAATATGCGTCCATAGGGAGCATTGATGAAGGTCAGGGCTAGCGACCAGATCAGGATACGAAGGACCGGGATCGAGTTGATATATTCCTCCTTATAAATGAGCAGTATGAATCTATCAGCGAGGATGGAGACTCCCATAGCGAGCGGTAACCCTAACATCAAAAGATAGGTAAATGATTTCTCATATACCCGATACAGGCTATCCTTAGAGGTCTTGTAGAATCTGGACATAACTGGAAATAATGATATCATAAAGCTTTCCGAGACGAACATCAGGGCTTCTATTATCTTATAGGCACTTCCGTACCAGCCTGAGGCCTCATCTCCCTTCATCCACTCTAACATAAGTATATCGATTCTAAGGTAGATCATACTCAACAGTCCTAAGAGGACAAAGGGATAAGCCAGAGACATCAGCGATTTTGAGAATTCGAGATCGAATTTCCAATCGGGCGCTCCAAAGCGCTTAGTTACGAGAGCGAAGCTCACAATTACTCCGACTATCTCCGCCAAAAAACATACCATAATTAAAGGTATTACTCCGAGACCGTTTAGAAGGACTAATAATCCCAGACCAGTTTTGAATACATCGACTATGATGGAGAGGATAGCTCGATATTCTATATGCTCAAAAGCATCGGAGTATGCCCAGAGGGTTTTCTTTGTTGAGGAGAAGAGGATGGAGGACACCCAGATCGTAAGTGCTAAGGAGGTCTCACGGGGGGAATGTTTCATCAGGGCGAATATATAGACCGAGATCATCACCAGCAAGGATAGAAGGAACTTGGTGATTAGCACATTGCCGAGATACTTGCCCCCTTGGGTCTTATCTTTTGCTACCTCCCGCACTACCAAGTTATCCAATCCGAAGTCGGCTATGACAGCTACTATGCCCACGAGGGCGGTCACGTAAAGGAAGCGACCGTAGGCGGCACCTCCCAGCATCCTAGCGGCAAAGACCCAGAAAAAGAAACCTATTCCTATATTAAGTAGGCGGGATAAGAGAAGGGAGGCGATGTTCCTAGCGATATTAGCTATCGGATTCAAACTGAATTACCTCACTCCAGTGGTTTAAGTCGATTCAAATAAATAACCTTTCTATTCTCAGCTTTTCGCCGGAGAGTTCGAGATGTAATTCTCCCCTCTCCCTAACCCTCTCCCACGAGGGGAGA
>CAZSTA010000144.1:0-9381 GCA_964609495.1 uncultured bacterium
GAGGGTGTAATACAAAGTAAATTAGATCTCAGATCCCAGATTTTATATGCTTCCCCAGGTGAATTTGTTTGACTGATATTCGAGTAAAAAAAATAGATTCACTTCCGTCTCCAGCATACCACTTATGGAGAAAGGGAATCTATTGACAAAACCTGATCCTAACATCGGTCGGAATATTGGCTTAAGATTGTTTAACCCATGAAGTTAGGGGAATGATTGTTTCAGTATGGGTGATCTCCGGTAATCTCCGGATTTTATCGACTACTTCTCCTATCTGCTCATCGACATGCTTCACAAAACCGCCCTTAACCTCAAGCACTGCGGCGATATCACAATTGCCTGGAATTATGTGGATCTCCTTAACCCCCTCTAACGCGAGCAATTTCTCCGCAACTTTTTGTTCAGTTCCCGCATTTACGTTGATCAGCACAAAAGCTCTTTTATATCCTCTCATATCACGAAGGCGAACATCTTCCATCTCGATTGGTACCCCTTTCTCTATTCAACTTTTAAGTTGTTTCAACAAAGTCTCTTAGATTTTAAAATACCTCGCCTCGTTCTTCGGATATTTCTCTAAATCGAAAACACGTCGGATGACCGAAACCTGTGATTCTTGAAGAGGAGATTGGGTTATCAGTTTTGATTAGGATTCTCAGGTATTACCAGCCAGCAGATTATATAGGCGATGAGACCAACAGGAAAGGTAAAAATTGTTATAGCGGCCCAAAGTAATCTAGCTATCGTAACATCGAAGTTAAAGTATTCCGCTATGCCTCCACATACTCCTGCTATCATCCTCTCTTTTTTAGAGCGATATATCCTTTTCCCTTCCGGCATCATTCTTCCCCCCTCTTAAAATGATCGGTCACAAATTCATACACTCCTCTTAATTTCAACCTTGAGGTTATAATTTCGAGGTGACCTTTCTCTTAGATACTATCCCGAACGATAAGATAAAGTTTCAAAATGTTCCTGAAAACTTAAGATCTACTCCCACTGGAAACATTCCAAAACTTTATAGTAGGCACTTACGGATCATGGGAGAGCCTGGCAAGATGCTCTATTAGGAGGCCCGATGAAGCAGAGACGAAAGGGCTTCTTAGCCGAGGCTAAGAAGCTCATCTCCTTTTTTGAGCAGATAATCGGAGCATCATATTATTAGTTTTTCGCTAGTGAGTTCAAGACATAGTTCCCCCTCACCCTATCCCTCTCCCACAAGGGGAGAGGGATAGGGGGGAGGGTGATTTATGATGTCAGATCCCCAATTTATATGCTTCCTTAGAAGAGGGTGTAAAGGAGACTTTTTAACTTGAGTTTTGTTGCCTACAAAAGTTTCCTTTATTTAAGGTGGACTCGAGATCTAACAGGAGAAAAAAACTTCAATAGTCAGATTAATTTGGCAAAAATCTTTCAGGGGATTGGGAGTAGCTCACTGATCTCAAGTTGTAATTTTGCTACTCCTCAGCCTCGATATCAGATTTAAGTTTATCTAACTCAGTGTCTATCTCCTGATCCTCAAATTTGCTATCCAGTTTAAGCTCTTCGGTGCTCTTGCCAGAGAGCGCCTCTAAACTTGCCAACAAGGCCTCCGCCTTAGTGGAATCTATCTCCTTGGCTTTAAGCAATAATTTCTCTTTAAGAATAGCATTCTTAGTTCTATAGGAAGCCAACTCTCTTTTCAGTTTATTTGCTTCTCTCTTATATCGAGTTAATCTATTCCCGGCCTCTCTAGCTAGATTCTCTCGTCCCTTTTCTTCGGCAAACTCAACTCTCCTCATCCATTGCTCGACTTGAGCTAGTTTCTCCGACAAGGCTTGCTCGACTCTCTTCTCAGTCGAGATATAATTTAGGACATATTCCTTAGCCTCTTTAATATCCATACCTTCCAAGGAAAGCTCTGGATCGTCGGGGGATACCCTATCAGCTTTAATTAACGTCATTTCACTCTCCTTAGAGGTATCTTCCTTTTCTTTATCAGTCATCGTTATATCTCCTCCTTTTAAAGGAAACTTTTGAATTCTGGTAACTTTCTAACCTTATATATTTTTGGAAGCGAAAGTTACCAGAACACTTGAGTTTTGTTCGAAGTAAAAGTTTCCTTTATTAATAGAATTTCAAAGTTTGATCTTCACCCTTCGATTTTTACTTATCTTAAATATATACATCAATTTACTCCGTTCAGATAAGGGGAATTTAACCACTACCTTGTATTTCCCCGCTCTTAAACGGTAAGAAATGGGAAGTTTGACTATCTTCAGTATATTAACTTTTCTCCCATATTGATTTAATATATCAAGGAATATGATATCCCCTTTATATTTATCTCCAGCCTCGATCAATAGCTCTCCAAAGCTGATCTCTATATCTTTAGCTATACTCTGACCTGATCCAACTTTGATATTCCTGACCACTTGGGTTTGATTGGTCTTAGTATCACACTGAATCTCTAAATCATAGGTCCCAGCTTCCAATCTATCATATACAGCAGGATTTCCCCTGTTGGTATGCCGAATAATCCCGGTATCCTTGGAGATAATATGAGTGAATATAAAATTCTCATCGGCTAACTTTCCTCCGCTATATATATTTAACCTCAGAAAGCTACCACCTAAACTCACCGAAGCTTCTCGAAGACTCTTTATATCAGGAGCGCTTACATATCTGATATGAGCTACCTTCTCCACACAGAGCAGATCTTTAAGCACCTTCTCATCTCTCACATCATAACCGACAATATAGGCCCACATAGGTGACATACTGCTAAAGATATCCTCGGCGGCGGCACAGAAATCCTCCGGGCTTTCCTCCTCACATATTTCCTCGGCATCGGTGATCAAAATAATAATCCTCTTCGACTTCACATCTTTAAGGGAGAGAGGGGGAAAATCCCTAACCGCCTCTCTAAGAGAATAACCTATAGGTGTCCATCCCGTCGGCTGAAGTGCCTGAAGCTCCTTCGTTATCCTGGCAAAATTTTTACTGATCGGTCCAAAGGGAACTAATAATTCGGAGGCATAACACTCCTTAGGAATATGCCCCAAAACCCTCAGAGCAACTTGAGATTCGGGCGAGGTCTTCTTGATCTGCCTCAATCTATCTATAAACACTTCCCTAGCAATATCTATCTTACGCCTGCCATCCTCTCCGAATTTATTCATGCTTCCCGAGGAGTCGAAGATCAACAAGTAATAGTTGGGATAGACCTCGTCTGCGGTAACTTCAACACTTAATATAATCGATAAGATCACCAAGATCGCTATCGGTATAACTCTCCTTCCCATCCGATATCTCCTTTCTAGGCAGGGGGGAATCTCCCCTCTATATTTTTCTATTCGCAGTATTTATAAGGTATAGTGTCATCGAGCTTCCTGGCTTCCTCGAATATCTTATTAGCCTTTTCTATCTCACCCTTTTCGCAGTATATATCACCTAAATTAACATAGGCTTTAGCATATATCTGAACTTCCAACTCATCTGCATATCCCGTCATCTTCTCATACCAACTCTGAGCTTCATCAATATCATCTTTCTGGTAGTAATATATACTAGCCAGGTTATTACATGTGTCAGCTAAAGCTCTTTTAAGCTCTCTCTCTTGCAGTTGAGAGGAAGCTGTTTTCATCCCCTCTATGATCTCTAAAGCCCTTTGATATTCCTCTATCGCCTCCTGATACCCCTTTATGGCTATCTCGTATTCCCTGGCATTAAAACCTTCAACCGCCCTTTTGAAGTGTTCCTCCCCCAGATTATAATTATCCCTCCATTTATCCTCACCTATCCCCGCCAAGGTAGCCACTACCTTCTGTTCTTCTTCCTCTCTTATCTCTATATCATCCTTCCAATCTTTATAGCCCTCCTTGATTATCGAGAGTTGGTATCTGCCTTCCTCTAATATAGTTGAGTGCTTCCCTTCCGCATCGGTAGAGGCTTCCTCAATTTCATCCGAGATCTCTAATGATGTTATCTTTATCTGACTATCACCGAGAACTTCGCCTAATTCATTCATCACCAAAAGGGATAATAGCCCTCGAGAAGGGGAGATCTCCCTCTCGAGGATCGCCTTTATCTCCCTGATCTTACCATCACTTAGGAAGGAAAATTCCCAATCTTTATATCCTTCTTTAACCAATTTTACCGAATGCTCTTCACCAGCGGATACTTTCCAGCTTAAAGGAGTTTGTTCCTCTAATCTCTCTCCATCCAGATATATATCCGCAGAAGGAGGCTGAGATGTGATCTCAATGGCTAGTTTCCATCGAGGAGTATATATCAATTTCTCTCCCCGTTTGATCTTGATCTTATCCTCGATCGTCTCGAAGCCATTCCTGATTAGAGTTAGCTTATGCTCTCCAGTCGAGAGGCCAGATAACTCATTAGATTTTACCCCCTTCTCATCTAAGAATACCCTCATCTCCCTTCCGCCCTCGAGGGACAGGGTTCCAGACGAGAAAGCAGGATATACTATCCAGCCCAAAGAATATATAATGACTAGGGCTACTATGACCGAACATATCAATTTAATTCTTCGTTCTTCTCTCTCCAAAATAGTAGCTATATTTATTATTATAGTGAATGCGATCCAAATGAACACGCATATCCTATTTAGTTGAAATAGTTTAGCTATAATTATATAGATTACAAGGACTGCATAGAGGATGGGATAGGGATATTTCTGAAATATACTGACCTTCTTTATTCTATACAAAACATTCTTCTTTTCAATAGAGATTAGGATAATGCCACTTATAATTTGTAAAATACTCGCTAGGATAGTAATAATAAGCTCAACCATTAGATTCTCCCCTTCCCAATTATCTACCACTTATAATTATATGATAATGCAGGCCAAGTTAGAATTGGCCTGCATAATATCAGATTAATTTCCTCTCAAAGCTCGTCTTTAAGATGCGAATCAGATCCCGAACCTGGCTTGCGATCGAATAAAGGCTACTCTATAATATTTATCCTTCCCTCTACCTCGGGAGCAACCTCGCCCATCTTCTTGATATAGTCAGTGACTACATCTCTCAGCAGTTCTCCAGTGACCAGGGTCATAGGGGCTTCTTTAAACGAGACATAATCATCACCACCAGCCGCCATGAAATCGTTAGTGGCTACTATATACTCCTTATCCAACTCCAGAGGCTCTCCCTTAATCTTTACCTCGGATACTCTCTCCCCCGCAGGCTTAGAGGGATCGAGGGTAAAGGTTAAGCCAGATACTTGGGGGAAACGACCAGCTGTCTCTTCTACCTTGCTAACTCCATTCTCCAGGGCTTCTAATACCCCTTCCCCAGTCATCTGAAGAGCTATAAGATAATTATCGAAGGGGAGGACGGTGAATACATCTTCTACCTTGACGGGGCCCTCTAGGATGCTTGCTCTGATACCACCACCATTTTGAATAGCTAGATCAGCATTGGCTCTCTCCCTCATTATATCAGCTATGAGATCTCCTAGATTAGTCTCCTTCGTCCTTACATCGCCGCGCTCCCCATTGAGATTCACCTTAGCCTCTCCTATTACCGCACTTAGCTTGGTATCCAAAGCATCCCTATAGCTAGCGACAAGTTCCTCCATATCCTTATCAAAGGCTATGCTCTCATCAATGGGTATCAGATTATGCTTATAGGTTATCTCGCCATTATCACCAATCGTTAAATCTAGCCGTCCGAGTAATTTTCCATAATCCAAAGCTTGAACGATGAGCACATCTCCCACTTTATAACTTTTTTCCAACTCAGTATGTCCTGCTACGATCACATCTAAGCCAGGGGTCTCATCAGCTACTTTCTCAACCTCGGCAGTCTCTAGATGAGCTAAAACTACTAATAAATCTACTTCATCTCCTATCTCCTTGGCGATACTTGAAGCAATCTCAGCAGGATCGAGGAATTTCAGATTCTCCACGTTCTTAGGATGAGTGAGATAGACAGTCTCTGGAGTAACCAAGCCGATTATTCCTATTTTGATCCCCCCCACCTCTTCGATCACATAACGATCAATAAAATCTATCGGACGTCCATCCTTATACTCCAAATTAGCGCTTAGGAAGGGGAAGTCAGCCTTCTCTGCCAGACCCTTTAGCGCCTCGAAACCATAGTTAAAGTCGTGATTTCCGATATCCATAGCGTCCACGCCAAGCTTATTGTAAGCCTCTATTACCGACTCCCCATAAAAGAGATTCGCTATATTGGTTCCATGTATCGTATCCCCCGCGTCTACCAGGATAGTGTTGGGTTGTTCCGCTCTTATCTCTTTCACTAAAGTTGCTATTCGGGCTATTCCTCCGATGGTCTCTTCAGAATCTCCACTAGCTTTGAACGGCTCTAAATGTCCATGAAGGTCATTGAGGTGAAGGATAGTTATATTAGTTTCCTCCGCTAGGGAGATAGGGGAAGAGAATACCAATCCAACTAGGATCACTAAACTAATCAAACTCAACAGTTTCCTCATATTAAACATAACCTCCTTAAAAAATTAATTGAAGATAAACGACAGCCGATCTTCAAGCTCATCTAACCTAAGCAAAATCCCCCCTTCATATTGAGGTGGTGGAAATCAAGAGCAACCCCCTCAATTTCTATTTTCTGATTTCCAATTCCCATCTATTTAGAGGTTCTCCCCAGGTAGCCCATATCGAATGAGGCCTCCGCCATAATCATTCATTATATCAGTTACAGCATCGGCCATCGTCTCCACTAACATCCTACGCAAGAAAGGATTTCGAGCGTCCTCCTCCCTCTCTAAGCTGATAGCAGCTGCCAGAGCCAGCTTAGCCACTTCTTTATTATATCCCTTTCGGTATGACTTGTTAGCAAATCTCAAGAGATTCCTCTGTAACCTTCTCTTTAATTCAGGAGTTGCTAGATGCTCCAAGGCTTGACTTAATGATTTTTGTAAATCGTCCTCTAAGCTAGATCTGGCAGAAGCTTCCTCCTCATCCTCTGGCTCTTCAAATAAGCTGAATAAATAAGCTTCTGCTTCAAATTTATCAAATCTCCATTTCGGAAACCACTCCAGATCAAAAAGTTTTGGGGAGTTCTCGACAAGCTGATGAACATCCTCATCTTTCATCTCTCGAATCAGAGCCGTGAAATCCTTATCCTCAGCTTGAGCCTTTGGGCTACGGATTACTCCCCTCTTACATCTTGTTCTCCTGCTCACAATTTCCTCCTTAGATTTCCCCGCTTAATCGAAGATTAAAATTTAATATTCCACAAGTGTTCTTGCCTTTACAACCCAATTATAACGCGTTAGATAAATTTTGTCAAGAAAAAACTAGCTTATGGAAGCATGTAAAACTCTGTGCTGGGGGATATTATCCTCCCCCTCCCCCTATCCCTCTCCCACGAGGGGAAAAAGGTAACTTTTTTAACCATGAGTTCTATTTGAAGCAAAAAAGTTACCTTTTAGGGAACATCGAGATAAGCTCGATCTATTTAGTTCCCCCTCCCTTGACGGGAGGCTCTGTCAAAAATTACCCCTCTAAATTGAAGCTGAAGCTAAATTCTATGTGGTTTCTTGACTTTCCCCCCACCTTTCATCGCACCAGTTCAGCAAATTTTTGAGTTTTTTCATTCTATTTTTTACAGTGCCTGACGGGAGGGTGGTTTAAGGGAGTTCAAACCTAAATCTGCTAGCACAAAGTTTACATGCTTACCTAGCTTATCGCCTTAATTTTAGCTCTAGGATGATACTTCTCATAATCCATCTTCAATTTCTCCTTCGATACTTGGGTATATATCTGAGTAGTGGAGATATCGACATGTCCTAATAGCTCCTGGACCGATCTTAGATCGGCTCCATTCTCCAACATATGAGTGGCGAAGGTATGACGGAAGGTGTGAGGGCTTATGCCTTTACCAATGCCCGCCTTTCGAGCGTATCTCTTCAGATTCTTCCAGGCTCCTTGTCTTGTCAATCTCTTTCCGAATCTATTTACAAACAGGGCGGTCTCCCTTAGATTCTTAATCAAATGTCCTCTTCCCTCGGCTAAGTATAATTCAATAGCTTGCAGAGCTGGGTGACCTATCGGTATTATCCTCTCCCGGTGCCCTTTTCCCAAACATCTAAGATAGGCTTCTTCTCTATTTACATCCGAGATATCGAGATCGATCAATTCCGAGATACGAATCCCAGTGGCATATAACAGCTCTAACATAGCCACATCTCTTAACCCTAAGGGTTTATCAGCTTCTGGCTGTTGAAGGAGTTGTTCTATTTCCCCTATGTTTAAGATATAAGGCAGAGTCTTCTCCACCTTGGGCGATTCCAAATCGAAGGTTGGATCAGTATCAAGATGCTCTTCATCCAGCAAGAAACGGAAGAAGGTCTTCAAAGTAGCCAGTTTACGGGATAGAGTTGAGGTAGCACAACCAACCTCCTTCAAGCTAGAGAGAAAAGAAATTATGCTCTCCTTAGTAATATCCTTTAGTGACTCGATTTCCTGTTCATCTAAATGATCAAAGAACTGCTCTAGATCGGAACGATAAGCCAAGATGGTATTCTCCGCTAATCCTCTCTCCACCGCTAAATAATTTATAAATTCATTTATTACCTCTCTCACGATCTCACCCCATCAATTCGCTTTTTAGTCAGCAAAATCCCGGCTATAGTCTTAGCATCCTTGATCTCCCCGTTCTCCACCTTTTCCACAGCCTCCTCCGAACTCAGATACTCGATCTTTAAAAATTCGTCCTCGTCCGCATCACCTTTCTCCGCTTTTAAATCGGTAGCAAGATATAAGCGGATAAGCTCACTAGAATAGCCGGGGGCAAGGAAGAACTCGGTCAACTTCTCCATCTTCCCCGCTCGATATCCGATCTCCTCGATCAACTCCCGCTGGGCGCATTCCTCCGCTTCCTCCCCCTCCTCCAAAGTGCCAGCGGGGATCTCCAATAGCACCATCTCCACAGGCTTTCTATACTGCTTGACAAATACGATCTCTCCTTCTTCGGTCAGAGGAACTATAGCCACTGCTCCCCGATGTTCTATGATCTCTCGTGTGCTACTCCGTCCATCTGGCAATTTAACTTTGTCAACTCGTAGAGATACAACTTTCCCCTTATAGATTCTCTCTGATGATATAGTCCTCTCTTCCGCTGGTTCTCGTCCTTCGGGACGGGAGGTCGAATCGCTCATAATGTCTTCCTCTCCTATTGATAAGTTGAAATTGGCAAGCTGTGATCCTTAGATTAAGCTGGAAATAGAGAATTTGGTAGTCTCCCTCAACAGTGGTAATTAAAATAAGAATTGTTATATAATATACTAACAGACTTACGTTTGGGCTATCAAGGAATTGTTCTCTATTGTTGGAGCTTCCTGGCATCATCAACACCAAATAGGAGACTGCCTATTTTTGATTAACTACGATAATCG
>CAZSTA010000145.1:0-5797 GCA_964609495.1 uncultured bacterium
TCTGTATCTCTTCTATCGTATCGGTGAGTTCCTCATTCACCTTCTCTAGCTCCTTGCTTTGGGTTTGAGTCTCCTTGAGAGTTTGCCCCCAACTCCTAGCGAGAAGCCAAAGAGCAATAGCTAGGATGTAGAAGATTGTTACAATCACATAGGTGACGAAATAATCCACTCCTCTACTTATATTAACTACAATTATTACCACTGTTGCTAAGGTTGCGAAGAAGAAGCTCGTAGCAGGGGCGATGAATAGACTTGATAGAACGATTACTAGTGCACAGTAGATAGGAGCTATTTGAGAGTAGAAAGCGTGTTGGAATAGGAAGAAAAATGGAACTACAGATACAAAGAGGATGAAGATGGAGCTTGCTAGCTTGACCAATCCGCGACGACTCATCCATAGCATGAATAGGACGAGCAATATTACAAAACTATCCTGACCTATATATATAAGTCTCTTGCTTATCTCTTGAGGAGATGTTGCTCTAAAGTAGGAGGGTATATTATTGAAGAGTCGGTAAAGGACGATGATCACTACTACGATCAGTATTATATTAAGCATACGTCCTCTGCGAACGATCTCCACATCATCACTATCCACTGCCAATAAGCGATCGAAGAAGGTTATCATCTTTTGCTTTCTTAACAATTTTCATCCCTCCTTTCTTATCCTAAGAATAGTTTACTACTTTAAGGGTACATTCTATAGAGCATACGAGGGAAGGGTATCGTCTCTCGCACATGGCTTAATCCGCATATCCAGGAGACCATTCTCTCCAAACCGATCCCAAATCCTGAATGCGGAACCGAACCATATTTTCTCAAGTCCACATACCATTCATAAGCCTCACTAGGGAGATCATTTTCCTTGATCCGCTGTTCTATAAGATCGAGATCATCTGTCCTCTGCCCTCCCCCGATTATCTCGCCATATCCCTCAGGAGCTAGGAGATCGTCCGAGAGACAGACCTCGGACCTATCAGGATCGAGTTTCATATAGAAGGCTTTACAGGAAGTCGGATACTTCTCGACAAAGACTGGCTTCTCGAACTGCTCGGAGATGATCGTCTCATCTCCGCCACCGAAATCCTCTCCCCACTTAAGCTCAACTCCATTCTGCTTTAGTATCTCCAACGCCTCATCATAGGTTATACGCGGGAAAGGTGGGATAACCTTTTCCAATAGCGCCGTCCCTCGCTCCAAGCTCTTCAGTTCCTCGCTCCTCCTCTCCAACACCGTTTGGACGATATAGGATACCAAATCCTCTTGTAGCTTCATATTGTCATTATGATCGGCATAAGCGACCTCTGGCTCCAACATCCAGAACTCCATCAGATGACGACGAGTCTTCGATTTCTCAGCGCGGAAGGTGGGACCAAAACAATAGACCTTTCCAAAAGCCATACAAGCCGCCTCCATATATAACTGGCCACTTTGCGTCAGAAAGGCATCCTCCCCGAAGTAATCTGTCTTAAATAACGTAGTTGTTCCCTCACAAGCAGCCGGAGTGAGGATCGGCGCATCTATCAGAACAAAGCCTCTCTCATCCAAGAAATTCCTGGCTGATCTCACGATCTCCGCTCTGACAAGTAAGATAGCTTGTTGGCGAGAGGATCGAAGCCAAAGATGGCGGTGCCCCATCAAAAAATCAACCCCATGCTCTTTAGGAGTTATCGGATAATCCTGAGCTAATTGGACGAGTTGAATACCCTCTATTGATAACTCATATCCTCCAGGCGCCCGTTTATCGCTTCTAACCACCCCAGTTACGATCAAGGAGGATTCCTGAGTCAGCTCATCGCATAACTCGAATAGCTCCGGAGTAACATCGCTCTTGAATACAACTCCTTGCACGATCCCGGTGCCATCTCGGATCAAGAGGAATTGCAATTTACCGCTCGATCGCTTATTATAAAGCCAGCCTCTAATGATCACCTCTTCTCCCTCATACCGAGAAAGTTCATTTATATATACCAATTATAGCGCCTCCTTGCTCAGAAATAAATCATAACTATACACTATTCTTCATCTATATTTTAACATAATACCTCCATTATAACAAGAGCTGAGGATAAATTGGAAGGCTATATGTGCTCAATTGCCAACTTATGCTCTAATCCACGCTCTCCACTGCGAAATCGATCTTTACTATCTCTCCCTCCTCCACCGAAACAAATTCGGAGGTATCACCACTCACTTTCATACCAAGCGGAAGCGTTCTATCATCCAAAGCTATCAGATAATCCCCTGGTTTAACATCAGTGAAGGAATAGTTCCCCTCTTCATCTGTTTTCATGACCATCCCGCTGACCAATATTATCTTAACTCCAGCGATCCCCTCTTCATCCTCATCCCTCTTATAATTGCCGTTTTCATCGTAAAACACCGAGCCTGTTATCATTCCCTCAAACTTTCTCTCTTTTCTAACGATCCCAAAATCGACCTTCGTTATCCTCAAGGGCGATATCTCGATCTTCGTTGAGTAAGATATAGTGGGCTTGTATCCTCTAGGTAGAGAGGATATATCCAGAGAGAGCGTGTGTTCCCCCAAGGGAACGCTGAGGAATGAATAATCACCTTTAGAATCCGTTATAGCAGAGTCTCCAAAACTAGAGTCGATCCTGACTTTTGCTACTCCTTTCTCCCCCGGATCTCTAATCCCATTTTCGTTAGAATCTACGAAAACACTCCCCTTTAGATTAACGAACTCCTCCACCACTACTTCTAATTGGAAGGAGTCGCTCGGCTCTCCATCGTCATCCTCAGCGGTGATCTTCCCCCTATAGCTTCCAATCTCTTGGTCAGGAGGTATATCCAATCCCAATTTTATCTGCCTTGAGTTATTGGGACTCCGATAGTCCAGGCTAGGGATGACCTCCGGGAAGAACTCGATCTTATCCGCAGGGATTATATGTCCTTCATCGCTCTTCAAATCCTCACCTTTGAAGATGATATTATCTAACTCGACATTACCTACATTCTCCACAATGAAGTATCCAAAGGCGGATAAGCCCGGAATCACGCCGAAGGACATAATATTATCGACTAAGTCAGCGGAATTATCCATGATGTTTAACGCCTCTTGCGCCTCTATCTCTATCTCTAAATCGAATTCGTCATATACTCCTTTGCTTGCCTCTTCAGCATAAGCCCAAACTTTCCCCGAATATACCCCTGGAGATACGATATCCCTTGGAGATAAAGTTATAATGACCTCCTGAGTCACCCCTGGCTTGAAGTTCTCGATCTCGGCAGGAGAGAACTCGACCCCGAAGTCGGAGAGCTTAGATAGGGAGAATTTGACCTCCTTTAACTCCAAATTCCCTATGTTCTTAATGACAAAGACCCCTCTCAGCTCCTCCCTCCCCCCTCCAACTAATCTCATCTTATTATTCACCAAATCCCCGCTATTATCGAGAATATCCAAGCCTATATTTATACCCTCTCCCGGCGTAGGATACGGATTATCGATGAAATCTTGAGAGCAATTATTCGTGTCCTTACCCACTTGCATTCTCTCAATAGAATGTCCGGGCTCAACATCGACCGCAGGATCGACCCCTTCGTCTCCCCAGTTGACGGAATCGATTATGTCCTTCATAATGTTGAGCAGATTTAAGGAATCGCCAGTATTGTTTAAGCCAGCCCATCCGCGAGGCTCTACTATTGTAGCAGATGCTGGGGGAGAGAAATGCTTTGAGAACGAAGATCGATCATTCACTAAGATAATAAATCCCCTGGGCTTAATCATAGTTCCCGTGGGGATAGTGAAATAACGAGCGTTCTTATTCTCTACAATCCATTCTCCTACATCTCCCGCCAAATTCAGAGGATTATAAAGCTCTACCCATTCGAAATTCGACTCCGTTCCCCACTCCGAGTCTGCATCGTAAAACACCTCATTTATAACGATATTCTTAGCCTCGGCGATATTATCTATCGAGAAGGATTCATCCGATTCATCTTCATCGGTCAATCCTTCGCTATCGGTTACAACCACCTTTATCAGATATTCATCGCCATCTGGAACCGAGGCCGTATTCCAACTGTATATGCCATCATTAGCTTCTCCTGAGGTTATACTAATCCAATTATCTCCTCCATCGGAACTATAAAAAATGGCTATCGTTAAGATGTTCCCTTCATCGGGGTCGCTTGCCATCCAAAGGATATTACAGACGCCACTCCATATCTCTCCTCCATTAGGAGAAAGCAATTCTATAGAAGGAGGACGATTGAAGGGCCTTAATCCCTCCCCAGGTGTAGGATATTGATTATCATAGAAATCTACAAAGCAATTATCAGTATCCTTCCCTGCTGGTGCTCTCTCAATAGAATGACCAGGCTCAACATCTATCGCGGGATTAATTCCCACCTCTCCCCAGTTTGCATAATCTATGATCTCACCTTGAGGATTATTGAGAGCGAGGGAATCCCCTTTATTGTTCAAACTAGGCCAGCCACTAGGATCGATAATTTGCGTTCCCGAAGGAGGAGAAAATTTGGAACCAAATGGTACAATATCTGGAGTTAGAATTATAAACTCACGAATATCGATCCAGATACCCAGAGGGATAGTTAAGGATTTATCTCCAGCATCCGTAATCCTCCATTCTCCGATATAAGCCCTCTGGCTAGAGGGGTTATAAAGCTCTATCCACTCATAATCCGATTCCGGTCCCCACTCCGAGAGGGCATCATAGAAGACCTCGTTGATAACGATATTTCCTATACCTCCTCCATTATCTATAGTGAATGCGCCATCGGATAGATCTTCTCCAGTCAACGAACCATCGTTGGCAATGATCTTTATCAAATAATTACTTCCATTAGCCACAGAAGTAGTATCCCAACTGAAGTTTCCGTCATCGGCCTCCCCTAAGGCTAGATCCGACCATATCGCTCCTCCATCGCAACTATATTGAATATCAATGAGCAGAGGATCGCCATCTGGATCATTTGCTATCCAAGTTATAACGTTTACCCCACTCCAGTTTTCCCCACCATTAGGGGAGATGAGGGTAATCGTTGGAGGTTGATTAGGGATTATTGTGAAGGTCCAACTGTTGGTCCAGTCAGAATGGCTGACTCCATCGCTTGCTTGCACCCTCCAATAGTAAGTAGCTGGAGTTAAATCGCTGGAAGGGATATAAGCAGTTGAAGAGATACCAACTTCGAATATCTCAGGGGTGGAGAAGCCTGGATCATCGTCCACCTGCAAATTATAGCTAACTGGACTTGAATCTGGATCAGTAACCTCGGTCCAGGTGAATGAAGGAGCGCTATTTGAAGTGGTAGATCCATTCGCTGGAGTTAAGAGAACAGGAGTTGGGGGGGGATTAAGTCCCATCCCTGGGGAGGGATCAGGATTATCGACAAAATCGAGCTGGCTATTATCAGTATCTGCCCCTAAAGAGTTTCTTTCCCCAGAATGACCAGCGGGAACCGAAGGGGCAGGATTTGCTCCCACACTCCCATAATTCACATAATCTATCTCTGCCATACCTGTATCCTTAAGAGATAGAGAATCTCCACTATTATTAAGTTCCGCCCAACTAGAAGGTTCGACAACTTGTACTCCTATCGACGGAACTGTCCAATGAGAGGAAAATTCAGCCATATTAGCTACCAGAATAACAAGCTCTCCTGAGCCTATAATAGTTCCTACTGGAATTGTAATGGTATTACCACCGTTATCCGTAATAGTCCAGTTGGAAAGATTAACAACATTAACACTCGAATTATATATCTCGATCCACTCGTTATCTGGCTCAGACCATCCAGTAGGAGCATCATAGAA
>CAZSTA010000145.1:5807-9381 GCA_964609495.1 uncultured bacterium
GATAACGATATCAACAGGATTGATCTGAGCTTCCGCCCTAACTGGTATCAAAAGCATTAAAGATAATAACAGAAGTATGAGAATACCCTTATTATTCGACTTATCAAACATCTTTCTCCTCACTCTCAAAATATTATTATTTCCGTGATCATCGAGTTCCTGACGACCTAAACTAATTTCTAAACAATATCCATACCCCGACGAGCAGGAATAATATACCTGATGCTGTCTTTATATATTGAGGAGGAATTATCTTAATTAGAACTGTTCCGAAAATCACCCCTAAAAAGGATGACAGCATAAGGGCAAGAGCTGATCCTATGAATACGGAGAGCGGCGATTTACTCTCAGTGGTGAAGGACAGAATAGCTAATTGAGTCTTATCACCTAATTCTGCTATGAATATCAGAGCAAAGGTCGTTAAAAGCACCCTCAAATCCATATCTTCTACCTCCTAAAACTTTCCCATAAGCTTAGTCTCGATTATATCAGCTTTATAGTTATCTGTTGCCATATAGACATCCTCATAAGTCGATCTTTCATAAGATATAGCCCATCTAAGATCGGAAGTTAGATCATAGTATAGACTCACCTTCTTAGAGATCTTTATTGCAGATGATCTACTCCCTTCACCCTCTCCCTTTTTATCCTCAGAGCGATATATCCCTTTTATCCCCATTCTCCGACTCAACTTCCAAGAGGCCTCGAGAGAGCTATCTCTTATAGTGGCTTGAGCAGAGGGATTATGACTATCCTTTATTTCATAGCATAGAGCTAGGGATAGATCATCAGTGAGATTCGCATTTGCGGAAAGGGTGGTTATAGTGCTATACGATGAAGTCGGAGTCGCCTGTGAATTCTCGATATTGGTCAGCTCATACTCCGCAAAGGTGAGAAATCTATTGGGGATGATAGCTATATCTAACTTCAAAGCACCGCTCTCCTTAAATATCACTTCCTCAGAAGTTGCCTCATAATTTTCATCCCTCTCGATCTTATACCTAGCAGAGGCAGAGATCCTCCCATAATCAGCTTTAAGGGCAAAATATCCAGCGCTACTAATACGAAGTTTTTCCCCGCTCGCTTTCTCCTCGGTATTCTTCTCCTCAAAATAGAGTTCTAAATAGGAATGGGGAGAGATATAAAACTGAGATATGCCCAAAGCTAAAAGGGTGGAGATGGTATCAGGTTTATCAGGTCTATAATCGACAAGCTCCCTCCTTTGAACCTTAGCGTAAGCGGGAATATCATCCTTTAGATCGAGATTCAACTGAAGAGTGATAGTTCCCGCCTCGAAGTTAAGATCCCCTCCGCTTTTACCCTCCTCTTTCTCATACTTATATTCAGTTTCGAGGGAAAGACAAGAGGTCGGTTGCCACAGGACTCCCAAAGAAATGGCGGTCTTTAAGGCGCTCTCCTCTGGATTGATATTATCAGTGTTATCCTCCAATTTATATCCGATCTTAGTTGAAATATCGCCTAAGCCCTCCAAAGTCCCTAATTTCTGCAACCAGCTTAGGTTTAGATCGGCACTTCGTTTATCGGTCTCGATCGCTTTCTCATCAAATTCATCTGTGATGTCATAGCTTGCTCTTATCCGAGAGGTCTTATAGGGAGAGAAGGATAAAGCCATCTCCATTCGATTGGTGGTTAGGGTAGCCCTATCTGGATCATTCAACACGTTATTATGGGAGGTGGAATAGCGGGAGGATATGGATAACAGATCTCTCAACTTATATCGAGCGAAGAGATATAGCTCCGAGTTATCCGTCTCTAATCCAGCTCTTCCCGAAGAGCGAAAATCTGGATCTATAGTTTCATAGCCGAGTCCCAAAGTCAAAGCCTCTAAATCAGCTTCGAGTTCCGCGGCGAAGGCTCTCCCTTCTATCTCTTCATCTTCCCCTCGGGAGATATCCTGATCATAATTGCTGAAGGCGTATTCTCCCTTCAAGGTTACATTTCCCCCTAATTTAAGGAGGAGATCAGTGCCTATAATCTGATGACCAATAGGCTTCACCGCCTCCTCGCTTATCTCCCCCTCAAACTCGTCCCTCTCCGATACATAAGTTATCCCTAAAGCGTTCTCACCATCCGCAAAGTTCACAACTCCTCGCAATCCATAAAGATAGCGAGAATAATCTTGCCGGGAGGGGATATATTCATAGTCTATTCTTACTTTCTCCGAGGAATCTATATCGCGCGGAAAAGTTATAGCTCCCAGATCGTAGTCTATAAGATAATCCTCTACCCTAGTAAGCAGGACATCGTCAATAGTTACGATCTCGCTCTCCTCAACTATAGGGGAATGGCTCAATAAATAAGGACCTCTTATCCCTCGACCATAGAAAGTATCGCTAGCAGAGACATAAACTTCCTCCCTCTTACGTTCGGAGCGAGAGGCAAAAGCCTCCAGATGAGCTTCTCCTATCGAAGAGGGATGATTCAAGATCAGGTGTGCTCCAAAGGTGCTTTTGTTATAAAGGGTGAATCTAGTGGAAGGGAAAGAGGCGCTGATCCTGTCAATCACCAGAATTAAGGGACGGCTGGTAAGTTTTAAGCGGAGTCCCCCTTCCTCTACATCCTCAGTGCTGTCGTAACTTCCGGTTATATAAATATCATCGGTTAAAGAGCCATCCAGATACAACTTCAACGCATAATCGAAAGATGAAACTAGGAAGGGGAGTTCATTCTCCAATAGGGTGGAATTGCCAGTGGAATCTACCGATCTCGATATCAACTCCACTAACCCTATTATCTTAATATCCTGCTCAGCAGAAGTTAAGAAAGGGATAAATAAAAATATCAGAGCTAATAGCAGTATTAAATATATCTTTTCTTTATCTTCTATATTTCCTCACCCTCCATTTAATTCTTCAATCAAAAAGCCGAGGCGGAAAAGGTCTCGCCTCGGCTTCATACTCAATTCATCAAATTTCTATCTTCCGCTCTTGGTGAAGGTTACGAAACGACTCCAACCAAGTTTAGCCTCCACATCCCCCACTGGATACACTCGCCAGGTATAGGTTTCCCCATTTATCAACCTCGGACCGCTATACTTAATGCTCGGCTCTTTAACAGTAGGATTCCAGATAAGTATCCCATTGGAGTCGTATAGTTCTAGCACGTAAGTAACCTCAACTTTAGAAACGGTTTGTGATGCTCCTTCTTCAGTAGTAGAAGTGGTTAAATGTCCTACAGCAGCCTCAACGACCTGAGTCCAGGTGAAGAGAGGTTCAGCCTCATAGACTATCGAGCCATCAGGAGGACTCAAAGGCTTCGGCCTCAGGATCAGCTCCTCTCCACTCCTTATGGTGAAGCTCGCTTCCTTGCTCCACTCCAGATTGGCTCTGGTAGTTCCTAGCGGGAGGACCCTCCAAACATAGGTGTTTCCTCTTATTAAAGCGGGAACTGGAGGATCTGCTACCTCTGGGTCAGGATAGGTGAAGTTAGTGCTATCAGTGTTAGAACTCAGCAATAAGTTGCCCTGGGAATCGTATATCTCTATGACGTAGCTGAAGGTTACGGTCCCAGCCTCTTCTTCATTCTCGGGGACAGAAGGCTCCTTCCAGTTGAA
>CAZSTA010000146.1:0-9346 GCA_964609495.1 uncultured bacterium
ACATAAATATCGCCTTCCTCATCTATAGCCACGCCCCCCGGTTCATTGAACTCTCCCGATTCTATACCGAACTTTCCGATGCTCAATAGATGTGAGCCATCAGAGTGAAATTTCTGGAGGCGATGATTACAGGTATCAGCCACGTAGATATTTCCCAGATCATCTACTGCGATTCCCTCGGGGCGATCGAACTCCCCCTCGGCTGAACCATATTCACCTAAGGTCAATATCAGTTCGCCTTCGGGATCGAACTTCTTTATCTGATGATTATAGGTATCAGCAACATATATATTGCCACTCTTATCAAGGGCAACTCCTTGAGGATTATTTAATCCACCCTCAATAATGAGAAGTGCGGTGGCTTGAGGGCTCAATTTTTGGATACGATCGTTTCCAGTATCAGCTATGTAGATATTCCCCTCTTCATCAAGAGCTATCCCACTAGGGATATGAAACCTCCGCCTACCTAGCCCCTCCTTCTCCTCTATAGCTATGATATCTTGGGAGATACAAACATAAGGGAAGAGAAGAATCGCAATGGCTATGATTATTATAATCACAATCCCTCTGCAATCAGCCATCTTCCTTCCAAAAGCGGGCAATAAAACTCAAGGTAAAAAAATCCCTTCTAAAAGAAAACTTTTGCAGGTAATGAACTGAAGGTTAAAAAGTTTCCTTTTCCCTGAGATTGAAAAATAGAAAGTAGGAAACGAAAATTGCTAATCAATTATGCCCGATTTTTATCTTTTATCTTAAAGAGCCAATTACCTATCACTCGATGATTCAGTGATATATTTACTGATCTGAACCTCGGGCTCATAATATTCAGATGTATATTCTCTGCTCTCTATATCCCCTAAGCCCTCTTCTAAAAATTTGGAGAAGTCTAAACAGCTCTTACCTTTGACTCCCTTAACTTGAATTTGAACTTCTCCCTCCGGGCTAATCAGGATCTCTATTTCCCTCATTACGCCCATTTTCTCACCACCAATTTGATCGTGTTATCCTCAAGAACTTCCTCCTCAGCAAAAGAGAAGCCCTTCCTCTCAACCTCCTCTTTGACTTTATGATAGGCGTATCTTCTCTTCAACTCCCTCATAAAAGGAAGGCGCTTGATAGAGGTGTAATTTTCAATTCCCCACCAGTCAGCGACTATCTCATAAATCCCTTCTTTATTTTCCCTCAGCCCTATCTCGTAACGACTACCTGTTTTGATAACTAAATCCACCTTACGATATCGCTTTTGCCAATCCCTAACCATCAGCTCGCCTTCCTCAAAGGTATAACCCATATCAGTAAGAGCCATCTTTATAGCCGAAATATCTGTCATTTTAGTTTTAACAATTGTTAAGTGAGACATATTATAACTCCTTTTTCTCTCAAAGCTTAAATAAGCCTCGTGATCACTCCCACTCGCCTCCAGCTTTCTTTCCATCAAAGCTATGAGAAGCTGATCTCGCCCTACTTTTAGCCCAATCCCTCAATCCCTCTATCTCCTCCTTCATCATTTGAGATAAAGGTATCGTTTCCTCTATACTCCTTAAGATATCATCCATTATCAGATCCCGATCCGCATCGAAAGCGTCATAAAGGGAAGATATTATAGCCTGCTCTATCTCCGCTCCCGAGAATCCCTCAGTTCTCTCCGCCAGTAGTGGCAAGTCGAATTTGGCTGGATCTCTACCTCTCTTCCTGAGGTGAATATCGAATATCTCCACCCTTTCCTCCTGCCTCGGCAGATCGACGAAGAAGATCTCATCGAATCTTCCTCTCCTCAAAAGCTCAGGAGGCAGTTGGGAAACATTATTGACGGTGGCGATTACGAAGACGGGTGATTTCTTCTCCTGAAGCCAGGTGATGAAAGTCCCGAAGACTCGGGAGGTGGTTCCTGCATCGGAATAGGAGGAAGATTGAGTCCCCGCCAATCCCTTATCCATCTCATCCAACCACATAACGGTAGGGGCTATCGATTCGGCGACCTTTATCGCCTTGCGTATATTTTCCTCAGAGGCTCCAACTATTCCTCCGAATATCTTCCCCATATCAAGTCGAAGAAGGGGCAGGCGCCACAATCCAGCTACCGATTTGGCTACCAGCGATTTTCCACATCCCATAACTCCTACTAACAAAATTCCTTTAGGTTGAGGAAGACCAAACTTTCTAGCTTTCTCCGTGAAAGCCTTAGCCCTCTTCTTCAACCAATCCTTAAGAACCTCTACCCCTCCCACCTCGGCAAAGGTATCCGAGGAATGATAATACTCTAGTATCCCTGATTTTCTAATTATCTGCTCCTTTTCAGCTAAGATTATATCAACATCGAAGTGCCCCTTTTGGATCAGGGATTTAGCGAAGACACTTTCCGCCTCTCTAGCTGTCAATCCCAAAGCGGCCTTTAGAATACGCTCTCTCTTGTGGGGCTCTAAATTAACATCTACATTTTTATTATCCCTCATAATCTGGATTATCCCCTCTAAAGAGCCATCCAGATATTCCAACCTGGGAAGATCATAGTCGATAACCGTTATCTCCTTCTCCAACTCTAGGGGAAGTTTCAAGGTGGGAGATAGGATGATCAAAGTTTTATAAGTTTCCCGCAAAGCCTCGGTAAGATCTCTTAAACGCCTAATTACGGCTGAATCGGAGAGATAAGGATGAAAATCTTTTAGTAAGAACAGAACCTCTTGCTCATTTGAACGTAAAATATAGTCTAATACCTTTATAGGGTCACGCGTCGGGTGTTCCTTCCTAACTTTATAGGAGGCGTTCTTGATACCATCGGTGTAGGTCCAGACGTATAATTTCTTTTTCAGTTTATCCGCGATCTTCCCCAGAGAACTCTCGACCCTCTTCTCCTCCCAAGACACTATGTATAACAGGGGATACCTGGCTTTGATAAGGATCTTAAGTTCTTTGTCCGCCCTCTCCTCCCCAGTTTTCTCTGTAATATCTAACTCCCCTGAAAAGGGGGATAAATCTAGGGTATCCTCCTCAATCTCCACTCCCATAATAGATCACACCTCTATCTCGTCATATCAGACGCCCAGCAGCTATTTTTACCTCTCCTCTTCACGCCTCATGAATTCGCCTGGATTTAAGAGAAGATTATCGCTCGAGGGGACAACTAATAATTGCACGTCCTCAGCCAACTTATTGATCCACATATACTGAAGAAGTTCGGGATTATTTTTGACGATCTCATTGATCCTCTTGAAGGCATCGACCTCTCCCCTAGCCTCGATCAATCTCGCCTCAGCTTCCTTCTCCCTCTGCTGTTTAACATATTCCAGTCTCTTAATCTCTTGCTTAGCCTCGGCTTCCTTCTCCAGAGCTTGCATAAAATCACTGGGAAAAGAGAATTCCTGAATCAAAGTCTTATCACATATTAACCACTTTTCGGCCAGACGATTAGCTAATTCGATAAAGATTCTTTCCTGAATATTAGCCCTTTCCTTGCTGTATATATCAAAGACCTTATATCGGGAGGTTACCATCCTAACAACGTTAAGAATCTCCGGATTTATTATCTTCTCCTCATAATTACTACCCACTTTTTTATGGATATCAGGCAACTTTTCGGGATCTAAGCGGTAGAAGACCGAGATATCAACCCCCACCTTTAGCCCATCTGCGGTGGTAGCCCAAATCCAACTATCCTCTTCTTCCTTCTTCCCGGTCCCTCTCTCAGCAATCTCCTTAGTCCCCTTACCCTTCGAGATCGAATAATTTTGAATGCGGACATCATACCTAGTGACTTTCTCGACAAAGGGGAGGATGAAATGGACCCCCTCTCCTAGGGTCTCACCAGATACCCCATACCACATATTGAATATGACGCCTCTCTTCCCAGGCTCAATTACCACCATGCTAGGCAGGAGAACGAATATAAGAAAGAGGAAAATTACAAGCAAGGGAAGATATCTTCGGAAGGGTGAGAGATCAAGGCTGGATCTAGAAGCGGTGTCGGTTGGCCCTCTTCGCCTCCTCTCGAGGCTGTTAAGATATCGAGCAACTAAGAAACCTATCGAGGCTATAAATAATATTATGAATATTGCACTTGCCATAATCGTCATCTCCGATGACTTACTACTCCATCTATATTATAACACAATAAGGGTCAACTGTCAATCTAAATTATCTCAAATTATGAGATACCTATCATCTCAATTGCCTTTTGGGGACAAAGCTCTACACACAATCCACAACCATCACACTTATCGGAGATGTAATAGGCTTGCTCATCCTTCCTCGGAGCCTGATAGATACATACTCGGGCGCATATACCGCAGGAAGTGCATCTATCCGCATTTATCGAGGCTCTCCTAGTATGCCTTCTATCAACTTCCCTCAATCCTAATATCCTGTTACACACCGAACCTCTGAACTCGTCTATAGTTTCGTATCCTTTCCTCTCCATCCATTGTGTCAATTCGCAATTGAATTTCTCTATGACCTCGTAGCCCCTCATTATGATAGCGGTGCAAATCTGAACAGTAGTCGCTCCTGCTAAGAGATATTTCACCACATCATTGCCAGATGATACCCCCCCACTGCCGCTTATGGGAATCGAGAGGACCGGTGAGATGGCACTTATCCAGCGTAGGGGATACTGAATAGCCCAGGGACCTCCGTGTCCAGCATATCCCTTGTGCATCACTGGTTCTTCAAGTTCTGTATCTATCTCCAATCCAGTTAGGCGATTAAAGATAACCACCGCGGAAGCTCCAGCCGCCTCCAGACTCTTAGAGACCGCCAGGGGATTAGTGGATTGAGGAGTCTGCTTTGGAATCAGGGGAAGAGAGGTGTTTTGCCCGACTAATTTAGTGGTATCGACCATTTCTCCGATAACATCTCGATCAGACATTATAATCGGGCCGTGAGGACAGGAGAGATTCAACTCCAGGGCAGACGCCCCCGCCTCCTCCACAAGCTTGGCATAGGAGACCCATCCCTCCTCAGTTGAACAGCTTATACTAGCGATAACTGGTATCTCCAATTCCCTCTTCGCTCTCGCTATCTCCTCCGCATACTCCTCTGGTCCATATTCACTTGCCTGCTCATAAGAGTAAAGGGAGAAATTTCTATAATTCGCAAGGTTATGACGTATGATCTTGAATCTAGGAGTGGGAGAGATTCTAGTTACCTCTTCCTCGAAGAGAGTCTTGACCACCACCGCCCCGACTCCCTTATCCTCAGCCTTCTTCATCCTCTCCACCGTTCCCGTTGTCCCAGCAGGAGCGGCTATAATAGGATTCCTTAACTTTAACCCCACGTAGTTCGTCGTTAGATCGATCATCGAAGATCTCCTTACAAATTTTCAATATTTTCCACATAATATTCAAAGGGGCAATCGGGAATGAGCCCTTCTTCCCTCAATTTATCAGATATGTCTTGATAGAGCTTCTTCAGAATTTCCAATCTCCTCTTAACATCATCTTCACTGAGGGATCTCGATAACAGTCCCTCCTCAATTCGCTCTCGATAATTGGCGGGTAGCCATGGTAGGGAGTAAGAGCGGTAAAGTTTCCTATATTCCCAAGGCATGAAGATTCGGTTATAAGCATAAAGACTCTCTAATATCTCATCCACTGCTATATTTAATAAGTAATGAGCTTGCAGGGCTCCTCCCCTCTCTATCCACATCATAAGACGCCACTCGGTCAAGTAGTAATCTATTCTGATCTCATTCTCGATCAGGCGATCTAACCTGAGCTTTTCTGGATACACCAATTTATCATTTAACAGTTCTCTAATCTGTCCCTCGCGGTCAAAGATTATTATTCCCTCTGCTAATTCGCTCTTCTCCGCTTCCTTCCATTCTCTTCTCCTCTCCTTCTCAAGGTCTAATCTCTTAGCATCGATCTGAACGCCTGGATGTTCATCCCATATAGAGAAATATTCCCTTGTCTTTGGGTCCCATATAAACTCATGAGGCATAATGTCCTTCCTAAAAGGGTTGAGAAATACCGTGATATCTATATCCGAATCCTCTCTCGCGTCCCCGGTAGCCACACTTCCAGTTAAGACCACCCCTCTAACCCCGGGATGTCCCTCTAACTCGGTGTGGATATAATTCTCGAGCTGTTCCCTCTTTCTCAGAATGTGTTCTTTGCTCCTACGCTCATCCGTCATACTGCCCCTTCCCCCTAAGATATTCCTCATAAAAATATCGGGGAGACTAGTCCAATCGCTTTATACTAACATTATTATACTTCATCGATCTAATGATGTCAACTTGAAAAATACTAGTAATTTTCTCCTACTCTACATCATAGTATCAGAACTATCGCAATACGAAGTATAGACTAAATAGAATATATAACCCTACGAATGAATTCGTAGGGCAGTGATCACATATCCAGTTTTACTCACCACTTTCAACCTCACCTCCTCTAGTCTCGTCTATCTCTATGGATATTATAACTCAAAATTTACATAATAGCAAGTGCCATAATCCCGCTCCTACAGTAGATTTTTGGTATCTTCTATCCTTGCTCTACAATCGACATAAGATGCACACAGATGCCCGTGGTTGCTTTCAAATTGACCGGGGCATTATAAAAAAACATAGCCTTAAATCGCTTTATTTTAGCTCATATCAGTTTTATCACTCTATATCTAACTCTTCATACTCTGATGTTAACAATATTCTTTCTCTCGGCCTCATCACCTTACCACAAATAAATTTAATCTTGAAGCGAGTGCCACAAATCCACTACTTTCTCAGGATTCTCTTGTTCTTCTCCGACAAGAGTATAGGCAAGGACTAAAACTCTTTTCTCTCCCTCTAAAGGCTCGAGCATTCTTTTGAAATATCCTTCTGTACTTTCCCCTTCCTTTTTAGGCCAGTGCCCGTAATAAGTCTTGCCCCTATCCAAAAGCACTTTCATTATCCTGGCATATGAAAGTTCTTGCTTTTCAGGCTCTCCAAGGTTTATGCCTTTTACTTCAGGCAAGTCAAGCAAGGGCCCCAGCAAATAATCTGCCCTGCCACAGAAATGGGTTATCGCTCCATTGAAAGGTTTGTAAGCTTTCCTCAAATAAGGAAAAACAAACTCCTTTAATTGGGCTGGAGAGAGGAGAACAGCAGTATCTTCATTGCTCCAGACACCGCTATTGCTTAAATAAAAATTTCCATAATAAGCTTGATTCGCTGATTCTCCCGCTGATCTTTTCAGAAGAGCTGAGCCACTAATATATAATTGAGTAGCAATCCCCATTAAATGATGTACAAATCCGGGGTCATCATAAAGATCAGTAAATATCTCATCTCCTCTTATCATATGAGCAAGGCTAAAAGGAGCCCATGTATAGTCTAAATGCACAGAAGCTTTTCCCCCCAAGGTTTCTCTAAAATAACTAATATACTCCAAGGTTTGAGGTATGAGGCCTTCTCCACTAATATCTTCTACTACTCCTGGTTCTAGCCTGCTTATTTCTTGCTTGCTTAATCTTTCTTGCAACCAAGGATCTTTATCTTCAAATACTTCTTGTTCTAGTCCCAAAGTGCTGTGTAAAAAAGCAGCACCCATTCTTGCAGCTATCGAAAGTTGGGCATCAGACCTGCTCCTAGCTGTACTTATTAAACCGAAAAGCTGTTCAAAAAGCATTTTTTTCGGGTCATAAAATTGCTCTCTAAGATTATATTGACAGTAATTTGTGTTGGGCTGACAATATTGCTGTCTTTCTGGAATAGTCATACCATTCAAAATCAAAGGAAGATAATCTGTATCTTCACTTTTTCCGACAGAAGCCTGCCTTTGCCTGCCTTTTTCCAAAATATCAAAATCAGGTTCAAGCAGGTTTAACACTTCTTCAATCTCAGGTTGTGGTTTCATTTTTTCTCTCTCCTTATCTTATTCAAATTTCTATGTTCATTTTGAGGGAAGTTTCGATCCTCTCTCCATCGAGTCTCAATTCTATTTTCAAAGATCGGATATACCTCAGCTTTGATTATACAACCTCTTTTGTATCTTGTCAAGGGATTTATCAGTCCTCTAGTTCGTGGGAAGATCAATATCCATAGCTACCACAAATAGAAAAGCTCTCCTGTTAATTCAGAAGAGCTATCTTCTTTATGCAATCCTCCTCACGAAATATATACTGTCACCTACTTGTTACTTTGTATAAGGCGAATATAACTATCAGATAGGCAACAGTTCTAATTATGATTAAGAAAATTCTCAAAGTTTCTCTAAGTCCGAGAAGTGTTAAAAAATGAGAGAGACCAAAGATCCCGAAGGCTATACCAATGTAAAGAGACATTTTATCTCCGCTTTTCCTATAACCTAAATAGCCTAAGATCACTATTATGATGCAAAGCACAAGATTTACCAAGATTATCGGATCCATTTCCTTTCACCTCCTTTCAGAGTTTTATTATATAATGAAACAAAGCTTTTGTCAAGGGATTTATCAGTCCCCCAGTTCATGGGGAGTAAATATCATAGCTACCACAAATAGAAAAGCTCTCCTGTCAATTCAGGAGAGTTATCTTTTCTACTTATCTCTTATCTCCTCTAGCAACTCAATAATCCTCTGGTTTTGGAGTAAGATTCGCTGATTTTGAATAAAGATATTCTTACTCATCTCCATATTGTAAACCTCTAAGGCTACATCTATCTCATAGGACTTCTGAGCATTTCGGATATCGCGATTAGTTGAATCATATAAAGAGGAAAATAGCTTACTTAGCTCCTTCACCGCATCCTGAGTAGGAAGTTTATCTAAGAGGAGTTTTAAGAATTGATAGGTTTCGCTCTCCTCAATTGGACGGGGTGGTGGTGGTTGTCCACCAGCCGAGATCACCACCCCCAAGATCAAGCCTGCGATTAATCCAGCTACAAGATATATTATGTGCTTTCTCATAATTCTCACCTCCTTTATGTCAATAAGAATCGAAGGGATTGAAGTAGATATATAAGAATATTATCAGCTGTATCACAGAAGTATTTTTTGACTATTCTCTCTTTTCCTCCAAATCCTTCTTTTCTAGGCTAATCTCAAATTTTCTAAGTTCCTGTAATATCTCCTCAAGATCGGCATGCCATATTGTTCCATCTTCAAATCTGATGGCATCCACATACACAAAACCTGTCCCAAAGTTCCTAAAGGTAAAAACTGCATAAGGTCTGTGATCCCATATACTACCATCTTGCTGGTCTATATCTAACTCAGAGATAACATATCCAGCAAACTTGTCCATAAATTCATTAAATATATTAAAAGCTCCTATTCCTAATCTAATAGCTACAATTCTTTCCCCCGATACGTTCTTGTATCTTACAGTATGCCTAATTTGATCGGGATGTTCCCCTTTCCCACGAAATCCTTTTTCAAACTCGGCCGT
>CAZSTA010000147.1:0-9280 GCA_964609495.1 uncultured bacterium
GAAGTCTTCTCAGGCTATCCTCCAATTGCTCCATATACGTATCATAGTCACGACCATGATTTTTGGTCATCAGTATAACTTTATCTCTATACCCATCCCTAAGAGCTTGTCCCATTATTTCCTCGCTTCTACCGTTATGGTAACACCAGGCGTTATCGAGAAAGTTAACCCCATTATCAATAGCGGCTCGAATAATGCTAATTCCAACGTTAGGGTCAGAAGGTTTACCTATATGAAACCCACCCACGGTCAATATCGATACCTTCTCACCAGTTGAACCCAAAGGGCGATTAGGAATAGGTTTATCAATATGTATTTTTGAATTACCCATCTTAATCCCTCCAATTAGGCTACAATGATATAAACTAATCTTCGAAAAGAGCCTGAGATTATCTTAGAAATCCTCGCTCTTCCCTCATTTTCTTAATATCTTAACAAACTATTTCCTATATGTCAAGACCTCTTTTTCATTTCCCATAACAACCTCATCTCAAGACAGCCCTACTTATCCCCTCTTCGTCCTCCGTAACCTCAATCAAGTGTTCCAGAGAATCTTTTATATCCTCGACATGGGTGATCAATATGATCTGACGGAAGCGATGGCTTAGGTTATTTAGAGCATCCATTATATTATTTTTCCTGATAGAATCTTGGCTTCCGAATATCTCATCCATTATAATAAAGGAGAATTCATTACCGCTACTCTCAGCTATTAACTGAGAGATAGCTAGCCTCAGACATAAGTTAGCTAAATCCCTCTCCCCTCCGGAGAAATGATCGATAGTATAGGGGCGACCTCTATCGTGGATATGAACCTCATAATCCTCATCAAGCTCCATATCCAGGTATTTTCCATCTGTTAACTCCCTGAATAGCTCGCTAGCATATCTGGATAGGGAAGGTCTGATACGTCCGATCAAATTGGTCCTGAAGCCTATCAAAACTCTTTCCAATTCATCTAAATATCTTATCTCCTCTACAAGCTCGCCTATTTCCTCCTCCTTAGCCTCGGTCTCGATTATCTCCCTCTTTATATTCTCTGTCTCCTTAGCGATAGTATCCTGAAGATGGATCAAGTCTTTCAATTGAAGTTGAACATTGTGAATATCCCTCTGGAGAATCTCGTATTCCGATCTCGTTTTGTCTAATTCATCTTTTGAGAAGGAGAGGGAATTAAGTTGCTCGGTAAGTTCCGCTACGCGCAATTCCACTTCCTTCTTGTTATCGTCAAGATCCTTTATCCTCTCCTCTATCAAGGGAAGTCGCTCTACCTCAGCCTGTAAGCGAAGAACCCTATCCCTTATCGCCGATAATCTCTCCAATTCAGCAGATATGAAATTATGCTCCGCTACATCATAACTAACCTCTCCTATATCCTCCCTAACCTTATGGATTTTACCAAGTTCCCTCTGCAAGCCGTCCTCCCTCTCCTTAAACCACTTCCTCTGATTGAGATTCATCTGTAGACTCTGGAGTTCAGATCTAGCCCCCTCTAATTCGCTCTGCCACTGATAATACTTCTTCTCATCGAAGGCTAATTCGCTCAACTTATGCTTAAACTCCTTAACTCCATCAGCTAAATCCCTTTTAAGCTCTCTGGAGCTATCTATCCGCTCCTCCAAAGATGGCAATCTGCTTAGACTTCCCTGAAGTTGAATAAGTTCATCTCTTTTTTGTCGGAGGATATCCAACCTCCGTGTCGCTCTCAAATGCGCCTCGTCATCATATCGAACTTCGCCGAATTGGAGGAGTTTTTCCTGCGTCTCTTCGAGCTCCATCTTTATCTCACTCAGCCGCTGTTTGCGGAATTTAAATTGACTCTCGGCGTCCGCAAGTTCACTCAATTCCTTCTGCAACCTGTCGCTCTCGCTCTCTCTATTCTTCAAAAGCTCAGCCAGTTCCGTTTCCTTCTTCCTCTTCCCAACTAATTCCTTTTTCAAGCCTTCCTCTTCCTCGAGTAAAGTATCAAGCTCTTGCTGAAAATGTTCGATTATATCATGGTAATCATCGCCTAAGTGACGAGAACAGACGGGGCATCGGCTATCAGGACCAAGATCGTCGATAGTCTTCTTCTGCTTTTGAATCTTCTTAGCTCCCTGCTGAATGTTGCCGATGTTGACCCTGACCCCCTGAGCGCTGATCTGGAGATTCTTCAATTCGTCTCTTGTCTTATCTATCGCTCTCTTCGTCCCCTCAACCGACTTCTCGACCTCCACCTTCTCAGCTACTTCTCCCTCTAGCTCCTCTATCAGCCTTCTCTGCTCCTCTTCCCTTCGCCTCAAAGTCCTTAAATATTCCTCCAGATCTTGAAGACGCTTCTGCTCACTTCTTCTTCTCTCCCAATCAGCGCATTCCTCCTCTAAAGAAGGAAGCGCATCTACCTCTGATCTTAATTCCTCCGCCCGCTTCACCTTCTCCAGAAGCTCCTCTCTCTCCGCAATATCATTATCCAACTGCCTCTGGATGCTCTCGAGCTTCTGTTCGGCTAAAGTTATATCTCCTCTGAGGCGAATATCCTCGTCTCTCCTTCTCTCCTCTCGCTTCAACCTCTCCCCTAACTCATCCCTCCTCTTAATCAGCAGGTTCTCATCTCTTCCCCCGATCTCAGCTTCTAACCGAGCTATCCTACTTATACAATCCCTCTCCTCCGCCTCTAACTCAAGGATCCTCTCTTCTATCTCCTTCAATCGTTCCCATTTCCCCTTCTCCTTATCCATTGAAGCGGACTTCTCCCTGACCTCATCCCAACGAGCTACATCGGGCCTCGCTCTAGCTATCTCCTTGACTTTGAGCAACAGTCCTTCCTTCTCGGCAAGGGTATTTTGTTGCTGATTGATGATATTAGCTAAACGTTCCCTCTCCACAGCTAGCGAACTAACTAAACTTTCATACGCACCTCTCTTCTCCTCCAGAGAGTCGAGATATTCCCTTATCTTATCCCCTTTATCCTTTAAAATTGATGCTTGTTCCTCAACTTCGGATATCTTCAAACCAGCCCCTCTAAATTCCTCCTCCTTATCCTCTAACCCCTTCCTTAAGCTCTCTATATCTGGTAATTCCCTTCGCATAGTGTTAAGCTCAACCTTCCTCGTTCGAGAACCCTGTCTGAGGTCAGCGATAGCGGTATCCACCCGATCGATCCCAAGCATTCGGATTATCAGATGTTTACGCTGGGCTGGTTGTAGATCGGAGAGAAAATCCAATTCTTTCTGTTTAGCTACAAAGCTGGTGAAGAAAGCCTCTCGCTCCAGCCTCAACTGTCTCGTTATGAAGCTAGCTGTATCCTTTACTCCGGTGGCAGCTAGTTTATTATTTACATAGACAAAGGCACTGCTCGATAAATTAGCTCCTTCTAACCTCCGTTCTAATCTATACTGATCTCCCCCGATCTCCATCTCCAAGACGACAACACAATCCTCTCCCTTGGGAGCATCCTGTCTTTTGATCTCCTCTTTCTTAGTTCTTGCCGCCACCGGTCCATAAAGAACCCAACCTATAGCCTCCACTATGGTCGATTTACCAGAGCCATTGTTACCTAATATACCAGTAACTCCATCTGGAAATTCGATAAACTCGTCAGAATATTTACGATAGTTCGTAAGAGATACCGATATTAATCTCATAATCCTTCACCATCATTGGTTAGAAGATGGGAGATGAGCGCGCCAAATGTTAACCTAAAACACTTAGTTCATCTAATAGAGCTGGTCGCTTAGAGTTCTTCGCGCGAAGATCAGAAATATACTTATTCCATCTATCCTCTTCCTCCATCTCCTCATAAAGTTCCTTAACCTTCCTCAAACACTCGACCGCTTGACGATAGGCCCTTCTATTCACTCGATTGATATAGGAGGTCGCTATTCTCTGATAAAGCCCTATAGCTCGATGAGGATAGGTTTTCCTTAAAGAATCAGCGACATCTCTCAATAGATATTCGGAGGGGCTCTCAACAAACCTGAGCGTCTGCCAAGCTTTGTCTAATTCTCTCTCCTCAAGATAGATATTGATCAAAAGGATATAGTGTTTCTCCTCTTCCAATTGAGATACGATCTCTCCCTCAAGTTTCATCCAATCTCCCAATTCCTCGGCTAATTCCCTTATCTTGAGATATAGATCTAAACTTCCCCTTTGTTGAAATCTCCTCAATTGAAGATCGAGGGATCTCTCCAATTCCCCTTTCTCCTCATACAATTCGGCTAACTTCTCCAGAAGATGATCTTTATATCCTTCCGAACTATCTATCCATTCCTCACAGAGAGCGATAGCTTCGTCCTTCTTTCCCAACCTATCCAACATATCAGCTAAGCGGAGATAATCATTTGCCTCCCGTAAATGAGTTCGAGCATATTCGAGCGCTTCTTCCATCTTCCCCAATTCGAGCAATTTAAGAGATAACTCCAGGTGCCTATCTTCTTGCTCACAGAGAGTTATAAAATCCTCAACCCTTCCCTCTTTACCATAAAATTCGAGCAGGAAATTGACTAACTCAGACGCCCTATAGAGATAGTAGTATCCACTCTCTCGAGATGATGATAGCCTTTCTAATTCCTCCTTAGCTAACTCCTCCAGCATCTTGGCGTCTTCCTCTTGATATACACTGAGGATGAGCTGATCCAACTCATCACCTATACCATAATCGTTGTTCACATACAGGGAGAATAGCTCTTTAAGATATCCTTGACGCTGGGGGGTCTCAAAATCAGCTTTGGGGAAATCCTCATGGAGCCTATCAACACATTCAGCGGCGATACTCCCTATCATTCCGTCAGAATCATCAACTTCGCCGATATACTCGTCACACCCTTCCAGTAATTCCATCAAAATCAATACTGCGCTCCTATAATCTCCCTTCTCCTCAAAGCCACGAGCGGTATTTATTATATTATTCAACTTCTCACTGACTAGATTCACATGATAATAGTCTATGCCTTGAGAGAAAGCATATTCGATCTGACGCTGATAGCTCCCTCTCTCCAGAGGAGTTTGACGCGGGAGCTGATCTACCCCACTTTCAATTAGGGAGATAAAACTTGGCTCACGCTCGATCATCCTTCCGATAAGCCCTACTAGCTCATCTTTATCCTTCTCCTTCAAGCTCTCCAGAAGATCATCAACCACTAAAAATTTGTCGGGGGTATTTATCCAGGTCAAGAGTAAAGCGACGATATGTTTGCAATATCCTCCCCAATCATAAGAACAGGTGCAATAGGCATCCGCTATGCCATCCTCCGCTAAACTAACAGTTACTATGTAGTTATCGAATTGAGATCCCTCACATTCGGCGCGCAGGGTCATCCCATATATCATCGGATGAACGATAGCTCCTCTATAATAGTAGTCTTCACCCTTTTCAAAGCTTTGCTCGCTGCAATTCTCCGTAATATCTTCCTCAGTAAGATTGGGTAATTTCTCCTTCAAGGTAGCCACCTCCTCGATATATATTAAAGAAGAGGGAGATATCCCCTCTCCCATCACCTAGAGGAAACTTTTTAAAAGGGAACTTTTTTACCTTGAGTCCTATTTCCTGCAAAAGTTCCCTTTTCGCTTGAGTTTTGTTGCCGACAAAAGTTTCCTTTATCCCTAGGTCGATAATACGGGCAATACCCGTTTCTCTACTTCGCTTAAAAGCACCACATACAGAGGTAGAACGATCGCCTCTCCTATTAGAAAACCAGGAACTATAACTTTAAGAGGCAGACCGAATAGAGAATGCAGAAAGTAGGGAAGTAAAATAACTCTGACGATGAGCTGGCTTAGTCCTAAGGCTAAGATCAGATCGATGGTATGTATCTGAGAGCTACGTTTTAGCTTAAGCAATAGAGCAGGCATAGCCCCTATCAACGCCGTGGTCAGGGTAAAGTGGGGCATATAAGCTCCTCCGACTGGACTTATGATGTATCCCAACACATCGGCGATAGCACCTGCTAAAGCCCCAGCTAAAGGCCCGAAAACGAAGCCAGCAACGATAAGAGGTAGATTCCCCAAACCGATTCTGATCCCCTCCACTCCCCCTATCGAAAAGCGCAAACTCAAGAAACGAGTGAGGATTATCGATAGGCTGATCAGGAAGCCCGTATAAACGATCTGTTTTGTGGAGATCTTCATCAAGGTGACACCTCCTTTCCCTTTTTGGATAGGCAGAATGCCACACTAAAGAGAGAACTTCCTATCCAAAATCAGGAAATTAAACTGACAGCCACTCTTGAGGTGTCCCTTCAGTGTGGCAGCGAACGCGATGGACGCACCGCGGGCTAAGCCCTTCGTCTGGAGGCAACGTCCCATCCTCCAGCACTTAACGCGCGCCACCTACTCTGCCAAACGTCATAAAAATATAGTGATTTCTATATTGCATTTGATATTCAAAATTGGTAAAATATAGTTGAGGATAAATAATCAAAAATTGTCCCTATTCTCGGCTCTCCCGTCCCTAAACTCCGTCTTCAGGGGTGTAGATATGCCATCTAAGAAAAGGATTTTAGTCGTCGATGATGATCCCACTATTCTGACCACTTTACGATGAGCATTCGAGCTAAAAGGTTATGAAGTTCTTACCGCCAAAGGGTGATCGAGAATATCTCTAGAATAGTCGCCAAAGTTGTCGAGGATTATGATTCCTACGCTGGATATCTCGGAGAGGATAATTTCATTATCATTCTCCCTCCCTCCAAGATTCAAGCGATGTGCAGAGAGATAATTGAGGAGTTCGATGATTCTATTCCTATGTTCTATGAACCTAAAGAACGAGAAAAGGGATACATCGTGATCGAGGATAATGAGGGTAACCCCACCCGATTCCCCCTGATGAGCATATCGATAGCGGTAATAACCGCCTTCACCGAGGAAGAGAGGATAAGCCCGAAACAGCTAAGCATACTTACCGCTAGATTGAAGGATTACGTAAAATCATTACCTGGGAGCAATTATGTGATCGACAGAGAATTGAAGGAGTATTTCAAGCCCCCAGGAGGAATGCTTTAATCCTCCTCATATTCCTCCTTGGTGATGAACTTCCCTCCTTTTATACTCTTGTTTATTATCCTACGAGCGCCATCGAAATCTATAAAGACCTCGACTATATTCTGACACTTAGAGCCAAGCAACTCCTTGCGTAACACATAAGCCGGCCCCTCATCCTCATAAGTGGGGCTGAGATCGTTTATCTTAGATATGCGAGTCCTCATTTTCTCTCCGCACTTCTCACATTGGACGTAAATCCATATTACATTTCCTCTAAACTCTTCCCCTCCCTTCTTGGGAGAGAAGAGCCTCTTAAAGAAACCAGTCATAAACAGGCCTCCTATTCAGAAGATAGAGAGCTGAAGATGGAAATTTGAAAATGAAGATCAGATGTGAGCGAGCAACATCTTCCAAATTTGTTAGCACAAAGTTTACATGCTTCCATCTCTGCTTCCCAATTTCCCTTAATAAAGGAAACTTTTTTACCTTGAGTTTTGTCGCCTACAAAAGTTCCCTTTAGGATTCATATAGAATCGGGGATCAAAATGATTTCAGATCGAATTATAACTCCCTCTCACCCTGGCCCTCTCCCACGAGGGGGAGAGGGGACATCGAGATAGAGCTGATCTCTTTAGTTCCCCCCTCCCTCGATGGGAGGGGGATAGGGGGAGGGTGTAATATAAAGTAAATTAGATCTTAGATCCCAGATTTTATATGCATCTTCCCCTTTAATCGCTGTTGACTAAAGATAGACGCTATGTTATAATATAAGCAATTTACTCAAATCGGGAAGATATTTTCTATTCGTTTAAGATATAACATATCATTTAAGGAGGAGATCGAAGAAAATGCAACAAGCTCAAAGACTGCAGAAACTCCCCCCATATCTATTCGTGGAGATAAGGCGAAAGATAGATAAAGCTAAAGCCGAGGGAATAGACGTTCTAAGTTTGGGAGTTGGTGATCCCGATCAACCAACACCAAAGCATATAATAGATGAATTATGCAAGACCGCTTATGATGCGGAGAATCATCGCTATCCTCCTCAGGAGGAACGCGGGATGAAAGCTTTTCGTCAGGCAGTAGCTAAATGGTATAAGGATAAACACGGAGTCGAGCTGGATCCAGAGAAGGAGATAATAGCCCTCATCGGCTCTAAAGAGGGGATACATCACCTCGCCTTGTCTTTCGTTAATCCGGGCGATTACGTACTAGTTCCCAACCCCGC
Source organism: uncultured bacterium (assembly GCA_964609495.1). Taxonomy (GTDB): domain Bacteria; phylum CAZSTA01; class CAZSTA01; order CAZSTA01; family CAZSTA01; genus CAZSTA01. Next base: position 8,186 of record CAZSTA010000147.1, read on the forward strand.
CTATACCCCTTATTGCTCTGGGACGATCTTTGCTGAGGGAGAGATATACGAGATGCCTCTTTTGGAGGAGAACGGCTTTCTCCCCAAGATCGAGGATATCCCTAGCGATATAGCGAAGAAGTCTAAAGTTATGTTCCTGAACTACCCTAACAATCCCACTGGTGCTTTAGCTACCCCGGAGTTCTTCAAGAAGGTCGTTGATTTCGCTAAGAATTATGATATCATCATCTGCAACGATGGTGCTTATACGGAGATAGTATATGAGGGAGTAAAACCCTTAAGTTTCCTGGAGATACCTTCCGCTAAGGAAGTAGGGGTAGAGCTTAATTCCCTCTCCAAACCTTATAATATGACCGGTTGGAGGATCGGGATGATGTCCGGTAACGCTGATATTATGGCTGGTATGTCCGCAAGTAAGTCGAATACCGACTCGGGCATCTTCGCTCCTGTTCAATATGCGGGGATAAAAGCTCTTACCGGTCCGCAGGATAACATCGCCAAGATGATGGAGATCTACAAGAGGAGAAGAGATCTAGTCGTGGATACCTTTAATAAGATGGGATGGAGTTTAGAGAAGCCCCAGGCTACCTTCTACGTCTGGATTCCGACTCCATCTCGTATGAAATCGATGGACTTCGCAGACTTCCTCTTCGAAAAGACCGCTATCGTAGTTTCTGCAGGAGTAGGCTACGGCGCTTATGGTGAGGGATACTTCAGAATATCCCTGACTATCTCCGACGATAGGCTCAATGAGGCGATGCAGAGGATAGGAAGCGTGAAGGAGGAGTTATCATCCTTGTTTAAGTAGTTTCTCAAACAAGATATAAATCCCCCCCTCACCCTATCCCTCTCCCGCAAGGGGAGAGGGGACATCACTAAGCTCCTCCTCTTGATAGGAGGGTTACTCTCTGCTTCCCCCTCCCTCGATGGGAGGGGGTGAGGGTGATTACGAAGTAAAGGCTTTTAAAGTGAGTTCAAGATCCGATCTGATCTCGAACATCTCAGGCAAAACAGCCCGATTTCATCCCAAGATAACTGTCCCTAACCCACCTTAGCCCGACTCAATATCTCCTCCGCGTGCTGTCTGGTGATCTC
>CAZSTA010000148.1:0-7921 GCA_964609495.1 uncultured bacterium
AGGTTCATTTTGACTCCTCGATCTACACTCCTGAATATCAATAAGAGCGGATAATATATCAATCTCGACAGAGATGTGTGCTATTGTTTAAATCCAATAATACCACGCCTGCGATCAGTGTTCCCGCGGTGGCAAGATAATAGTTGAAGACTCTTGCTCTGTCTTCGTATGCTTGAAGTGCTGTTTGAGCGGCATACTCGAACTCACGAGAGAGAATTTCATTAGGATCTAATTTACCTTCGTTCATAGCCTTATCCTATAGTAAATTATCGTTCAAATTTTCTTTTATCAATTCTGCAGCATTTATTATTTTCATATCTAACGTAAACACCCCAGCATCTTTACAACTTTTTTCATATTCAGTCTTTATCAGCTCAGCATTGGCAACTTCATCTTTTAATACCAGAATCATTGAGCCTCGAAACTTGTGTTCTACCTCGCGTAAATCCAAATCCTTGTTTTGGCCTCCTCCCATAAATACTAATTGTTCAATTTGGTGAGATAGTTGCTCACAATAGTTCTTAATTCGTAAGGTAAGAATTTTCGAATTTAGAACAATATCTCGATCAGAGATATCACTTCTAAACAACACAAAAAATAATCTTTCATTTCTTGGATCATTATATAAGGAAAAACCAAGAGAGTCTATTAATAAGATGTCAAAATGTTTAAGATAGAGAATATCATTTGTCTTAACTAATCCCATAATATCGAGAGCCCACCAAAGCTTATGAGAAACGCTGACTTTTCCTTCTTCCTCCTCCTCAATAGATAATAATATTATCTTTATAGCCTCCTCTATTTGTCTATCCAGATCTCCTTTAGTATATTTCACTGTGTCTAAACTTTGAATGTTAAATGCTAATGATTGACCTTCTAATTGAATTGGAATTATCTTCTTACCAAGCGCAGTCATCAATCCGTACTCATAATACACATTTGCATTTGGCTTCCTTATCTTGTCTGCTTCATCAACGACATCATTTAGAAGCACAATACAAAATTGGGATTCGATTATTTTGGAGCATATTTTTTCACAAAATATATCTTTTTGAAATTCACGTTGTTCAACTGCAATATATGGTTCAATCTTTACCTCCCTCAATTTTTGTGCGATAATCTTTAATTCTAAAGCAACTTCTTCACTCGAAGGACTGGCAATAAAGCATATTCTCGAACCTTCAAAAATGCGTTTGCAATCCTGATGCCTCACAAAACACTTTTGATTTACTCTTTTTGTTTTTTCCATTTTCTATTCCTCCTGCCCACAACGGCAATGATATATAACTTAAAAATAACCGAACTACTTCGCTTATGCAAAACTATCGCTTCCACCTGATTGGTCAAAACGCAAAATTCGGACAAAAACTTTTATACGCCACCTTAAAAATGCAGATATATCAAATCATCTTCTTCAACTATATGGTTTAGCCCTACTTCTTGTCCAGAATGCTTAACTGAGTTTCCCCAGAGCTTCGCATACTTAAATTGACTCGACCGAGATGGTGACGATTTCTCTACTATCTCACCGATAGTAGTCGAGCGAGGAATGACCAAGGTGGTCTGTTCGGAATCTTGAGATGGAGTATCGAGCAAAAACACACAAATTAAACCAAGGATTTCGATAATTTTATCCTCAAGTTTATCGAAATTCATCTCATCTAAAAAGTTGACATCAATCACTGCGAACTCATCGAAAGAACCTTTGATAATTTTTAGTTTCTCCTCCGCACCAGGGACATCATTCTTATTTGCTATGATAAATGTCGGAATGGGTTGTTCGTGTTTAACTTGTGCCAAAAGCTCATCCCGCGAAAATTGGACTCGGATAATTATTTCAGCATGATGAATGCCCTCATCGAGTAAAATATGACGAGCCGAGGTCTGTTCCTCTTTTGAGATCGGCTGACCGCTGAACTTTATTCCGCCTTTACCCCTCGCTCTAAATACCGTCCCTAGTGGTCGAGGTATAGTCGATATATGACCTGCGGATAGCTCCATCAGGATAGTATTCATTTGTTCAATAGGATCTTGTGATAAATCAATTACGATGCCTAAAGCATCAGTTATGCGAAGGAGATGTAGTAGCCTTCCTCCTGCACCCTCTCCCTTAGATATATCTTGCACAATTGGCGGCGTATCGACTATCTGGATAAAGGCGCCCTGGTAATCAAGCATTCCAGGGATAGGAACTTGCGTTGTAAATGGATAGTCAGCAACCTCAGTAGAGGCGGAGGTGAGAGTATAAACGATAGCCGATTTACCACTATTAGTCAGACCTATTAAACAGAGTTGACCATCCCCTTGCCGCTTCACGTGAAAAGGATCCTGCTGACCATGTGATGATTTTACCGATTCAACCCTTTGAAGTTTTCCTAGCAAATTAAGAAGCCGTTCTTTCAGCTTCCTATATGGCCCTCCCCACTCATCAGGCCAGTCTTCCAAATAATCTTTAATGATCGTTATCTGCCTCGGATTCGGTTTGCCTCTAATCTCCTCTTGGATTTTAGCCCATAGTTCCTTAGCTGGAAGTGCCATAGCTTTTCATCCTTCGAAAATGTATTTTCACATAATAAGAGGACAAAAAGGTGTATTGATCAAAGCTCAAAATTCGGGCAAAAACTTTTATGCGTCACTTGAGATGTTTATCGATAAATAATCTTCTTAATTATACAATTTCCTCGGGAATTTGACAAGTGCTTTTGATAGATAATCTATATTCTAGGAGATTAAATCACTACTTCATCTTATCCTAATAGAGAGCTTTTTTACCCTTGACATCTTAATCTTGGTGTGCTATACTTAGAATACCCAATTATGATTCTTGGTAGAGCAACTGATAATTATAACTAACGAAGGGTGAAGAATAACTATGGTCGAAATAGCCGCCTCGGTATTATCTGCCGATTTTGGGAATCTTGCCAGAGATATAAAACTAGCGGAGGAAGGAGGAGCTGATATCATCCATTTCGATATGATGGATGGTCATTTCGTTCCCAATCTAACTATAGGCCCTATGATCGTTCAGGCCTTAAGAGATGTGACAAAATTACCCTTTGATGTCCACCTTATGGTGGATCAACCTGATAACTATATAAATTGGCTGGCTAATATAGGATGTCAATCCGCCACAGTTCATGTTGAAGCTTGCTCTCATCTGAACAGAACTATTGCTCATATCCTGTCTAAAGGGATGAAAGCTGGAGTATCACTTAATCCTGCCACTCCTCTGTCATTCCTGGATTATATATTGCCTTATTTGTATCAGGTATTGATAATGACAGTGGAGCCTGGTTTTGGGGGGCAGGATTTTATCGAGGAGATGTATGCCAAGATCCAGTGGACAAAAAGTCTGATAAAGGCAAAGAACGCCAAAGCCAAGATAGAGGTAGATGGGGGGATAAATGAGGATACGACTAGAGATGTGGTTGCTGTTGGAGCTGATATATTGGTTGCTGGTTCGACCATCTTCAACTATGGCGCTCCTTACGATAAGAACGATGAGGAGTTAAGGGGGAGGAATATAAAGGGAGCTATTGAAATATTGAAGAGGGAAGCCGAAGAGGGACTCAAAAGCTGTCAGGAGGCAAAAGTGTAAGGTGGGTGATAAAGAGAGATATATAGCCTTAGCTTTGGAGCTGGCGGAGAAGGGGAGAGGAAGAACCAGCCCCAATCCTATGGTAGGAGCGGTGGTAGTTAAGGACGGTCGAATAATTGGACGCGGTTTTCACGCTAAGGCAGGAGGCCCCCATGCGGAGGTGGTAGCCCTTCAGGAAGCCGGAGATGAGGCTAGAGGAGCGACTGTATACGTGAGCTTAGAGCCTTGCTCCCACTATGGTCGCACTCCTCCCTGTGTGGATAGGATCATTGAGGCTGGGATATCTAAGGTTGTGGTGGCGATGCTTGATCCCAATCCCTTAGTTGCTGGAAGAGGGATCGAGAAGCTGAGAGCCGCCGGGATCGAGACGGAAGTAGGGGTGCTGGAGAAGAGAGCAAAACGTTTAAATGAGGTATTCATTAAATATATAACTACCGAGCTTCCCTTCGTATTGATCAAGATGGCCATGACCTTGGATGGAAAGAGCGCTACGATAACTGGAGATTCTCGCTGGATAAGTGGGGAGGGATCGAGAGCTTACGTTCATCATCTTCGAGATGAATTCGATGCGGTCATGGTGGGGATAGGCACTGTATTAAAAGATGATCCTCGCCTGACCGCCAGGTTGCCTGAAGGGGGCGGAAAAGACCCTATAAGGATTATAGTTGATAGTCGAGGACGTATCCCTCTCACTGCCAAGGTTCTGAACTTAGATTCACCAGCAAAAACTATGATCGCAGTAACCAAAAAAGCACCTCAAGATAAGGTCGAACAACTTCGAGGAAAAGGGATAGAAGTATTAGTTCTGCCTGCTGTCCGAGATGATAAGGTGGATTTAAGGGAGCTTCTCCGAGAGCTGGGAAAAAGGGAGATAGCGAGTGTTTTGGTGGAGGGAGGAGGCAACCTCAACTGGTCGCTTTTAGATGCTGGTCTAGTTGATAAGATCGTTTTCTTCATCGCCCCTAAGATAGTGGGAGGGGATAAAGCTCCTACTCCAGTGGAAGGGATGGGGATCAGAAGGATGACCGAGGCTCTGCTTTTAGATGAAGTGGAGGTAACTATCTGCGGTGAGGATATAGAGATTATAGGATATATCAGATCGAGGTGAGCTTATCAAGGAATGTTCACGGGGATAATTGAGGAGCTAGGGACAATTAAATCTATCGAGCGTTCTGCTGATTCGAGGCGGATGATAATCTCTGTGGAGAGGATAATGGCTGACCTCAAGATCGGAGATAGCATCGCGGTCAATGGAGCTTGTTTGACCGTGGGTGATCTTCAATCCTCTGCTTTCTCGGTTTATTCCTCACCAGAGACCTTGAGCAGAACGAATTTGGGGAAGTTGACGATCGGCTCTAAGGTGAATCTAGAGCGTTCTCTGAGGTTACAAGATCGGCTAGGGGGACATCTGGTCTTGGGACATATAGATGGGATAGGTTATATCAAAAGTAGAAATAGGAAGGAGGATTCCGTTCTCTTTGAGTTTACCTTCCCCAGAGAATTAGCTCGATATATAGTCCCTAAAGGATCGATAGCGGTGGATGGGATAAGTCTGACGGTGAGTAATCTTTCCCCTGACTTCTTCGAGGTGTCGGTTATCCCCTATACTTTAGAGGCTACTACCCTTGGATTTAAGAGGGTGGGGGATGAGGTGAACTTGGAGACTGATATAATCGGTAAATACGTGGAGAGACTCTTGGGAAGCTATGAGGAGGGGATCTCTAGTAGGATCACTTCAGAGCTGTTGGAGAGAACTGGATTCGTTTGATAATTGAGATGTTTAAGGATTACAAGATCATATTCTTCTCGGAGATGACTATGAGGCTGATATAGTGGGGGCTAGAGGGGTAGGCATAACTCCTATACTTCATAGAATAGAGATAAAGAGGTCGATTGTATATAATAAATGACTTGAGAGAGATAATAAGTCACCTCTCGAATAGGATATAGAACTTTCTAAAGAGGTTGAGGATATGGCTTTTAATACTATAGAGGAAGCTATTAAGGATATACGTCAGGGGAAGATGATCATCGTTGTTGATGATGAGGATCGAGAGAATGAGGGCGATCTCACTATGGCCGCGGAGAAGGTTACTCCGGAGGCTATAAATTTTATGACCAAATCTGGAAGAGGTTTAGTCTGCGTGCCTATGACTGGCGAGAGGCTCGATGAGTTGAGGGTCCCCTCGATGGTGATGGAGAACGAAGCTCCTTTCGGAACCGCCTTCACCGTCTCTGTCGATGCTAGATACGGGATAACTACTGGGATCTCCGCTTATGATAGAGCAAGGACGATAAGGGTGCTTGTTGCCCCGGGCTCCACCTCGGCTGACTTGGTCGCTCCCGGACATATATTCCCCTTACGAGCTAGAAAGGGCGGGGTGCTGAGGAGAACTGGACAGACAGAGGCTTCAATAGACTTAGCTCGCCTAGCGGGGCTTTATCCAGCAGGTGTAATCTGCGAGATAATGAAGGATGACGGAACGATGATGCGCGTTCCTGATCTGATGAATTTTGCGGCAATGTATAAGATGAAGATAATCACCATAGCTGATCTGATAAAGTATCGAATGAGATCGGAGAGATTGATAAAGCGAGGAGCAACGACTGTTCTCCCCACGAAATACGGGAATTTCACCACAACCGTTTACGAGAGCTTAGTCGATAACGAGTATCATATCGCCTTAACAATGGGTGATATATCCGAGGCTGACGAGGTTCTGGTTCGAGTTCATTCCCAATGTCTTACTGGCGAGGTCTTTGGCTCTATGCGCTGTGATTGCGGGGAGCAGTTGAATATGGCGATGCGGATGATCGCTGAGGAGGGGTGCGGAGTTCTCCTCTATCTGAGGCAGGAAGGTCGGGGGATCGGTCTCTTCCACAAATTCCGAGCTTATGAGTTACAAGATCAGGGATATGATACCGTGGAGGCGAACGAGGAGCTGGGATTTAAGGTGGATATGAGGGATTATGGAATAGGAGCTCAGATATTATTCGATCTAGGCGTTACAAAGATGAGATTAATGACTAATAATCCTCTGAAGCGAGCAGGATTACAAGGATACGGTTTAACGGTTGTGGAGAGGATTCCCCTGATAACTAAGCCTAACGAGTATAACTTGAAATATCTTCGGACTAAGCAACAAAAGATGGGACATATATTGTCCGACGAAGAGGAGGAGGTCAAGATCAAAAATGAGTAGGATCTATGAGGGGAAGCTGACAGCAGTCGGTTTAAGGTTTGGGGTAGTGGTAGCTCGTTTCAATGAATTTATAACGGGCAAATTATTGGAAGGGTGCTTGGACTGTCTTCATCGCCATGAGGCTGATGAGGATAATATAGAGATCGTCTGGGTCCCGGGATCCTTTGAGATACCCGTAGTCGCTCTTCATCTAGCTCAAGCTGGACGCTATGATGCTATAATCTGTTTAGGTGCGGTTATAAGAGGGGCTACTCCTCACTTCGATTATGTCGCGGCTGAAACCTCAAAGGGGATAGCCAACGTATCGCTGAAAACCGGATTACCGGTGGTATTTGGAGTGTTAACCACCGATACAATCGAGCAGGCGATCGAGAGGGCAGGAACGAAGGCTGGTAATAAAGGTTGGGATGCTGCTCTTTCTGCCATGGAGATGGCGAATCTATTCAAGGAACTTAAGAAGTAAATCTCTAATACATTAAGTAAAGGAAACTTTTGCTTCCAATAAAACTCAAGGTTAAAAAGTTTCCTTTAGAGGAAGGTGAGATATAAAGTGAGGGCGCTAATTCTTCATACTCCGGATAGAGGGATGGCTGAAATATCAGAAGGGATAGCGGCAGGTTTGAGATCCACAGGGCATGACGTTACGGTAATGAAGATGACCTCGGGAAGTGATAGGGTGAATGTATTCCCTTATAAGCTGATCTGCGTTGGCGCTCCTGTAGAGGGGTTCTTTGGAGGTAAGATATCTCCAAAGGTGAACGAATTTCTGAAGCGCTGTCCTCAGTTAGCTGGTAAGAAGACAGCCGCTTTCTCAATCGCTAAGTTAATTGGAACTGATAAAGCGATGAGAGTGCTTATGGGGATGCTGGAGAATAAGGGGGCCTTCGTAGTTCACTTTATGAGTTTTAGAGGGGCCGGGGATATAAGGATGGCAAGGGAATTCGGGAAACAGTTGGGAAGGATGGAATACTAAGGGGGTAGGATAAATGTTTTACACCGTTCTCTTTATCTTCTTATTCACTTTCATATTATCCCTTATCAAGGGGATGAGTAAGGATAAATGCCTAAAGGATTTCGATGGTTTCCATGTGACCTTGGAGCAGAAGGATGGTAAGATAAT
>CAZSTA010000148.1:7931-9244 GCA_964609495.1 uncultured bacterium
GGGGGAATTTGGGTCTGGAAAATACGGGATTGGAGCTAACCTATAGGAGCGATTACAAGGACGAAGATCATATCGAGACTAGTTTCATTATCTATAAAAGCGAATACGAAGATATCCAAGTTATATATAGATATACCGATGAGTTGAGCGAGGAGAGGAAGATCGAGCGAGAGAAGGACTTGGAAAGGACCTTCCATCCCCCCAAAGTCAAGATATTATTGAGGAAGATGCGAAACACGGTCAATACCGCTAAGGATGCGATAATAGATGTTCTGAACCTGGTTATAGGACAAGTTAAGAAGGTAGGAACTGGCAGTTCTATCATCGAAAGCGATATTGGGAGTAAGTATGTAACTAAGGTTGGCACGGAGTTTGTTGGCTATGTGGGGACCTCCTTCGATCCCATATTAGAGAATTGCATTGGAGGCAAGATGGTGCTGGAGATACTTGAGGAGGAAAAGGTAACTGAGTATGTAGGGGTATTAAAGGAGTACTCTTCCGATTTCCTGGAGGTTTTGGATGTGAAATCCCCCCAGGATTGTTCGTTTAAGATAAAGTCGTCTGAGAGGAAGTGTGAGAAGGGCAATGTGAGCGTGATCATAGAAGATAAAACTTTGAAGATTCATAATTCCAGCTCTCAACCGGTTTTACTAAATGGTATTAAAGCCTCCGACTACGAACAGGATATTGATGCAGTGATAGATAAAGGAGAAGAGTTGAGTTATAAGCTGGAGAGGGATTTCCCAGAATTAGAAATATCTTTGAGGATAGTTAGAGAGGCGGATATAATAGTCCCTCGTAGCCATGCTCTGATAAGGCACCGGGCGGAGAGATATGATGCCAGAGAGTTTTTCTGAGCCACAATAAATTCTATTGACAAGGTGAACAAATGTGATATAATGTGGCGATAGCTCTCTCACAGACTACATTTCCCTTAGATAGATTTTTCTTATTAGGAGAGAAACGATGGCAGAGAGAATATTTTTTGAAACAGAGAACTTGAAAATTTTGAATGAAGATATCTTAGAAACGGAAAATATTGCTTCATCGAGTATTGATTTAATAGTAACTTCTCCTCCCTACAATGTTGATATAAGTTATAATTCTCACGATGATAAAATGATTTATTCAAATTATTTGGATTTCAGTAGAAAATGGATGGAGAGATGCTTCAAATTTATCAAGGATGATGGTCGGTTTTGTTTAAATATTCCCTTAGACAAGAATAAAGGTGGACAGCAGAGTGTAGGGGCTGACCTTACAACTATTGCGAAGGAGATAGGCTGGAAATATCATTCTACGATTGTTTGGAA
>CAZSTA010000149.1:0-9240 GCA_964609495.1 uncultured bacterium
ATAGTGAAGATCTCGTCTTCCAGAAGGACCTCCAGATCACGATCGAATATCTCCTTCTTCTTATCCGCTAAGACTTTGAAGTGCTCAAAGGCTCTATTCAGCTTCTCAGCATCGAGCGAATAGCCCATCTCCTCCAACCTGGCGGCGAAAGCATGTCGTCCAGAGTGCTTGCCCAACACCAATTTGCTCTCTCCTACTCCCACCGCCTCGACGTCCATTATCTCATAGGTTCTCTTATCAGAGAGGACTCCGTGCTGATGGATGCCTGCCTCGTGGGCGAAAGCGTTGCTTCCGACAACAGCCTTATTAGGCTGGACTACGATTCCCGTCAAATTGCTCACCAGACGGCTGGCGCGGTAGATCTCCTTCGTATCGATATTGGTCTTCTTGTCGAAGAAATCCTCTCTCGTCTTGAGGGCCATCACTACCTCTTCTAAAGCGGCATTACCAGCGCGCTCTCCAAGACCGTTAATTGTGCACTCGATCTGTCCAGCACCATTAGCCACCGCGGCTAACGAATTGGCAACAGCCAGGCCAAGATCGTTGTGGCAGTGAACACTTATGATGGCTTTATCTATATTAGGGACCTTCTCCTTAATATCAGCGATTAATTTTCCGAACTCAAGGGGAGTCTGATATCCCACCGTATCGGGGATATTAACCACAGTCGCTCCAGCCTCGATCACTGCCTCCACCACCTCGAAGAGGAACTGATGTTCAGTTCTTCCCGCATCCTCTGGCGAAAATTCCACATCCTCAGTGTAACTCTTAGCCAATTGAACCGCCTCGACTGCGGCCTTCAATACCTCCTCCGGCTTCATCTTCAGCTTCCTCTCCATATGGATGGGGGAGGTAGCTATAAAGGTATGAATACGCGGTTTAGCTGAGACTTTGACGGCTTCCCAGGCCCGATCGATATCCACCTTCTTAGCCCGAGCTAATCCCGCGATTATCGGTCCCTCGATCTCCGTGGCGATCATCCTCACCGCCTCGAAATCTCCTGGTGAGGCGATAGGGAAACCAGCTTCTATTATATCAACCTTCAGCTTAGCCAATTGTCTAGCGACCTGCATCTTCTCATCTGTATTCAAACTCGCTCCCGGAGATTGTTCTCCATCTCTCAAAGTAGTATCGAAAATTTGAATTATATTCTTGTCTTTCAATTTTTTTCCTCCTTTCAATTTTTTCCATATCTCTCAGGCTATATATAAACCACCTAGGTCAGCTTCCAAATCGACCACCCCCTCGTTCATAACCATTATTCCTCCTCACCTTTAAAAACAAAAAAACCCTCGTTCCATCTCTGGGACGAGGGATTATCATCACCCGTGGTACCACCCACGTTCGTTGACATCTCGCGATGCCAACCTCACCAGGTACGGAGTCCTAAGTTACAGGACTTTATACCCCAGCGCTGTAACGGGCGCCTCGATCTAATAAGATCTCCCGGCCCAACCTACTTGAGCGTTCCGCTCTTTCAGCCTACAGTTCAGGAGGGAGTCAGCCTATCCCCTTCAGCATCGGCTCTCAGCAAATACCGACTCTCTGTAGCTGAGCTAATAGACCTACTATCTCCATCATTACCTTTATTCTTATATCCAACTACCACCTATAGTATATCAGAAAAGTTGGATATTGTCAATAGCTATTATGAAAAAATTTTTAAAATTATCAAGGAATTTCTCCTCCCTTGAAACTTTTCTTTCCCTAGATGTCTATTTAATAAGTGAATACAGTTGTAACATAAGAAGACGCAACTAGAGAATAAATGGTAACACATAACTAGGAGGGAACTATCATAGATAAACCAGAATCTAATTGGACAGGGGCTACCTCTTTTCCAGAACCCAATTTTCATTTCAAAGTTATGTCTTTCACCTACAAATTTCGGGATCTCTTCTCACCCCGCAAGAATATCTTGAAGGAAGTGGGGATAAGACCAGGGTTTCATATACTCGATTATGGCTGTGGTCCGGGGGGATATATAACGGCTACTGCGGAATTTGTGGGCAAATCAGGGAAAATTTACGCCCTGGATATCCATCCACTTGCAATTCAGATGGTTCAGAGTATCGCTTCAAAAAAGCAACTGACGAATGTGGAAACCATTTGTTCCGATTGCAAAACTGGATTGCCAGATAATAGTATAGATGTAGTTCTATTATATGATACCTTTCACATCTTGGGTGACCCAAATGAAGTACTGGAAGAGTTACATCGAGTATTAAAACCAAATGGAATCCTATCCTTCAGTGATCATCATATGAAAGAAAATGAAATAGTGGCTGAGGTAACAAATAGCGGATTGTTTAGGCTATCGAGAAAAGGCAAAAGAACGTATAGTTTCTTGAAAGAGGAACAGTAAGGGCGACTCCATACAACATATTATTAGAAGAATCGCCCATCACGTAGCTGTAATAAGGAATTTTAAGGTGAAATTTGAGGACGAATATCTCTTAGTCAGCGAATGCCAAAGGGGAAACGAAATAGCTTGGGCCGAATTAATAGATCGCTACAAGGGGCTGATCTATAGCTTAGCCTATCGTTTACTTCACGATAAAGGGGAAGCTGAGGATGTCCTTCAGGAGACATTCTTAACCCTGTTTCGCTCCTTTCGTACCTTTCGCAGTGAATACAAGCTTCTTCCCTGGCTGAGCAAGATAGCGTATAATATCTGCTTACGTCGCCTGAAGAGAAAACTTCCTGAGGCTCTCTCTTTAGATGAACCTTCACAATATAATGATGATGAATATTATTATCAGTTGCCTGATGAATCTCTCGATCCAGCAGATCTCTTTAACTCCACGGAGTTGAGAGAGCGTTTGGAGAAAGAGATAGCCGATCTTCCCATAGCCTATCGAACAGTGATAATCATGCGTCATATTCAAGATCTCTCATATATGGAGATAGCCGAGGCCACTAACTTGCCTATGGGAACGGTGAAGACTTACTTATTTCGTGCTAGAAGGATGTTAAGGGAAAAATTAAGCGATTGGAAAAAGGAGGAGTCTTTCCTTTTCCTACAGAATCCTTCAGGGACATAAGGAGGGTCAGAATATGAACCTTAACAACAACTATTACTTAGTCGAACAACATGGAAGGGATAAATATCAGCAACTTTTACGTGAAGCTGATAGGGAAAGGATATTAAAGGGAATAAATGCGCCTTTATACCTAGCAGAAGTATTATTGAGAATACGCTTTGCTTTAGGAAAGGCTATGATTCAGTGGGGGTGGAAGCTAGCCAAAGCTAATACTCGGGAGAAGAAGTATCTCTCTTTCCTAACTGATCTCGATTAAACTTGTCATCTCTTCTCAAGAAACTTCTCCTTACCCCCACTTTAATTTAGAGAGGTTATCCTAATATGAAAATGAGAATGTGTGAACTAGACCCTCGCTGGTTGCAGATATATCTGGATAAAGAATTATCTCCTGTCGAGGAACGAGCGATAGAGGAGCATCTATCCCGCTGTGAGGAATGCAAAGAGGAGTTACAATGGCTCAAGTTGACCTTTCATAATCTAGCCTCGCTCGAGACTCTACAACCCTCTCCTGATTTCACAGAACGCTTTATAGATCTCTATAGAGGGGAATGGAAGCCCTCCGAAGTAGAGAGGGATAATTCTATTAATCTCCTTCTAGGTATAGCGAAAAGCGCGCTTAGTATCTCAAGACAAGCTAGAATATACACTGGACAAGCTACATCTGTATTTACCTCCGTCTTTCGCTATATACCCTTAATCAACTCATTTAAGCTACCCACTCTTGGCTCTGCTTACGATCGAGCCATTAATATTTTGAATTGGGGAAGGCGGATAAATGATAGATTGGATTCTCTAAGACAGTTGAATTCGAGAATAAGAAGGTCGTTTATCTTCGCACTTCTAACCTAAAGATAAGGAGAGTTATCAATTGTTATTCATATTATTTCTCATACTCAAAATAATCCTCTACATCTTTCTCTTTGTCCTTCTGCTTCTTCTTGCCATCCTCGCTATTCCCTTCGAAGCTGAGGGAACTATAAGGAAGCCAGAAGAAACTAATTTCCGCGGAGGGATTTGGGGAGGACTGTTAGGGAAAATATCAGCTCACTGGTTGGGAAGAACGTTGAATGTCAGAATACATCTGACCCGAAAAGGACAGCAGATCGAAGTTTACCTCGGCTCTTATTTGATATACAGTAAGTTCTCTCCCAAAAAGGTGCTTACTCCTGAGAAGGAAGAGGAGAAGCGTCGCCGAAAAGAGGAAAAGAAGGTGGCTAAACCTAAAAAATCTATCTTCGAACGCATCTCCTCATTAAGCGAAGGTATCGAATGGCTCGATTATCTTCCCGATATACTTAACGTTCTTGGTCGCCTCTTCAGATCACTTAAGTTGCGATTGATCTGTCGAGGAGGATTTGGGACTGGCGATCCAGCCTCTACGGGGATGCTTTATGGCTTATTCCAAGCTCTTCAAGGCGGATTTTCTGGGGTGCATCTATACCTAACTCCTAATTTTTTGAGAGCGACGTTATATGGAGAAGTCGAGCTATCCCTTCGCTTGTGGCTTGGTCAAACTGCTGGAATCTTGATAGGCTTCCTAGTGACTTCTAAAGGGAGAAAATTAATCAAAAGACTATGGGAGGAAAGGAAAAAGAGGAAGAGGGCAAAGGATAAGGTTGCCGAGGAGAATGTATTAGAGATAGGAAATGAATTTTGATCTTCAAATTTCCAAAACGAAAGGAGGATGTTTATAAATGGCTGCTATGGTAAAGGATTTTTTGGAGACTCTTCTAAATGAGTTAAAGACCGTAGCCAAGACGGAGACCATCTTCGGAGAGCCGATTCAGGTGGGAGATAGAACCTTTATCCCCGTCAGCAAAGTTACGTTGGGTCTTGGAGCTGGTGGGGGAGAAGGTGAAGCACCTGAAGAGCATGGCAAGAAAGTCGGAGGTGGAGGCGTCGGCGGTGGCGGTGGTGTCAGCGTTAATCCTATAGCTGTTATCGTCATCGATGCTGAGGGTGTAAAAGCCCTATCTTTCGGCAAGGGAGCAGGTTGGGAGAAGTTGATTGAGGCCGTCCCTACTCTGCTGGGAAAGATAAAGGAAATGAAGGAAGCCAAGGAGGCTAAAGCCGAAGGAGAAGAGTAACCAGGAAACTCTAAGAGGGTCGGATCGATCATAGATCCGACCCTCTTTTCTTTAATCCTCAAGCTATAATTAGCCTATAGCTATTTTTCGCTTGGACCTTAACCCTCCTGTATCTTTTCATATCTAATTTTAAGCCACATAAAGAACCAGAGGAAAGCACAGAGGATAAAGTAATACATAATGCTCACTATCCAGAAGGGCACTTTGTGGCCAAAGAGCGGGATCATATTGCTATCTCGACTGAAGATGGAGTTCAGAGCCGCAAAGGGGTTAAGATATAGGAAGCGGAAAGCGGGAGGTGAAGCGAGCATTTGAGCTTTCTTAGGATCTAGTAACGCCGTTCCTAGGAGGAAAAAGATCAGTAAGGCATAGTGGGTAAGGGAAGCCTGCAATGGACCTTGAAGCATTATTGAGCAGAAAGTCCCTATCGTGCCAAAGATTATGGCGAAGGCAAAGAGAAGGATATAGACGATGAATAAGCTATTTACTGTTGTTCCTGTGACGATGGCGGTAACGAAAGCCAAAGGTAAAGAGGAGATGAGAAGAACCAAGATCTCCAACACCGGGGAGGTTATACGTCTGAAGACTATAGTCGTAGGACTTAAATACTTGATCGGCATTTCGCTCTCATCTTCTTCATCCAAGGGTATATCCCCTGAGGTAAGGGCGGAGCTAAGATAGGTTACTAGAAGTAGCTGAGAATATATGAGGATCAACCAGGTGATCGGGCGATTGCTATCTCCTACCCTTTGATTATGAGGCCAAGTGGCGAAGAGGAGGAAGGATAGGATTATAAGATAAGCTAGTTGTATCTCAAAAGCTCGATGACTTAAGATTCTATTTCTGAAGTTATCGAGCAAGGTCGGAATCCTCTTTCTCATTTTAATTCTCTCCCTATATTTAATGTTATCTCATTTTTAGATTAATATGTCAAGCAATTACTCTGGGATAAAATGTGGGACAGAGATCATACCTTTATTTTTTACCTTCTCCTGAAGTTGAGTTCTCAAATGCTTTGTATCCTCTCTGATTATTACCTCAAACTCAGCTTCTTCTCTGAATAAAGCGGGCTGGTTTATTTTTAACTTTTCCTTAACGATATCTAATAATTCCAAGTCAATTTCATAACCAACACACTTCCTACCTAATTCTGAGGCTACTTTTAAGGTAGTTCCTGACCCCATAAACGGATCTAAAACAGTTTCTCCTTTGTAAGAAAATAATTTTATTAGCCTATAGGGGATTTCATCCGGAAAAGCGGCTATTCCCTTTTCCAATCTGTTATTAATAGGAAGAACATTTGTTATATTCCATACATTCAGATACCATTTCTCCTTTTGGAATGTGTCTATATCAACTTTTGATTCTTCTTTAATTTCTCTGGGAATTATTTTATAATTGAAATCACCATTTTGGAAGATCAGGATGGATTCCTGTAAATTATCTGGATAGTAATACATTGGATAAGGATGCTGTAATAGGACTCCACTTCTTCTACTTATACGAATATATCCTTCTGGCTTTAGCCAAACTATCTTTTCTCTATATTTAAAGCCCTCCTCTATAAATATCTTTGTTACGTCTGCAACTACAGGATACTTTCTCCCCTTAATTAGAGTATCATCAACAACAAAAGCCGCAATTCTTCCCTCATCAAGAACTCTTTTCAATTCCCGTCCTGTATTCCTGATCAATTCTATGAATTGATCATAACTTTCAAATAAACCAGGATAGTCAAAAGGAGCATTAAAATAAGGTGGAGATGTTACAACTAAGTGAATACTATTATCTTCCAACTCCTTCATATTTTGACAATCACCAAAGATTATTTTATTTTTCCACTTATCTCTCACCTTATTAGTCTCCTATTTTCTGTATGCACAACTTAACCTGGTGAATATGCCGCATCTCTGGAATAGACCTTTATAAGCAGGCTTCTTCATATCCCAACTCACAAGCCTTATCCCAATCCTCAACAGCTTTATCGAGCTCGTTCATCTCTCCATAAATTACCCCTCGCTGATAGTAGGCCTCGGCATAATCCGGCTTCAACTCCAAGGCTTTGGTATAATCCGCTATCGCCTTATCATACTTCTTGAGCTTTCTCTGGACTAAGCCTCGGTTGTAATAGGCATCTGCATAATCGGGTTTTAATTCGACAAACTTGTTATAATCCTCAAGGGTGGCTTCATAATCCGTCAACTGATAATTAGCCCAACCTCGATTATAATAAGCTTCTACGTAGTCAGGTTTAAGCTCTAAGGCTTTGGTATAATCGAGGGCTGAGTTCTCATATTCTCCCAGCTGACCATAGGCGATAGCTCGGTTGAAGTAACATTCAGCATAATTGGAGTTGATACTCAGAGCCTTAGTATAATCATCTATCGCTTTCTCATTTTGGTCTAGTTCTCGATAAATTATTCCTCGATTGTTGTAGGCCTCGGCTAAATTCGGATCGAGTTGCAAAGCCTTGGTATAATCCGCTATCGCCTCGTTATGATTTTTCATAGTCTGGTAGAGCCAACCTCGCTTGAAGTAAGCTTGAGCATAGTTAGGTCTGAGCTCTAAGAATTGGGTATAGGCCGCTAAGGCCTCCAGATACTTTCTCTGAGTATAATATATATCTCCCTTCTTGTAATATACCTCTGCCCGATCTGGGTCTAAACTCAGAACCTTCGCATAGTCCTCTAAAGCTTTACCATCCTCTCCCTGGATATAGTAGATATCACCTCGATTATTATAGGCATCAATATAATTGGAGTCTAAGCTAATAGCCTCATTATAGTCGGATATCGCTTTTTCGTAATCCTCTTCAATATGGTGGATCAGACCGCGATGATAGTAAACCTCAGCGAACTTTAGATTCTGCTTGAGAGCATCATCGAAATCGCTGAGGGCTCTATCGTAATCCCCTAGCTTATAGTAGAGGAGGCCTCTCTTATAGTAGCTCTCAGCGTTATCTGGATTCAATCTCAAGGCTTTGGAATAGTCAGCCAAGGCTCTATTATACTCCCCTAGCTTCTCGTGGGCAAGACCACGATTGTAATAGATCAATTCGTTCTCCATACCATGCTGAATAGCTTGGGTATAGTCGTTTATCGCCTCTCCATACTTATTCATCTTACTAAAGGTAACTCCTCGATTATAATAAGCTTCCGCATCTTCAGGATCGATCTCTAGAGCGGCACTATAATCAACTAATGCTTCAGAGTATTTACCTAGCTCATCATAGACCCAACCTCGGTTATAATAAGCTTCCGCATATTTCGGATTCAATTCTAAAGCTTTAGTATAGTCTGCTATAGCGTCCTCATATCTTCCCAGCTTTCTATATACTACCCCTCGATTGAAGTGGGATTCTGTATGATCGGGTTTGATCCCCAGAGCTTTATTATAGCTTTCCAGAGCCTCCTTATACTTTCCTAAGCGGTCATACAGCCAACCTCGGCTATAGTAAGCTTGAACATAATCTGGTTTCAAAATAACTGCTTTGAGATAATCGGCTAGAGCTTCATCATATTTCTCTAGCTTTTCGTAAAGGATCCCTCGGTTATAATAAGCTTCTGGCTCCTCTGGCTCAAGCTCAATATATCTGTTATAGTCAGCCAACGCCTTCTCATAATCCCCAAGTTGATAGTAAACGTTTCCTCTATTGTTATAGGCTTTAGCCTCCTGGGGATTCAATCTCAAAGCATTATTGTAATCATCAAGAGCCTCCTTATACTTTCCTACTTTAAAGTGGGCGAGTCCTCGATTATAATAAGCTTCGACGTAATCTGGTTTAAGTTCCAAGGCTTTAGTAAATTCAACTAGAGCTTTGAGATAGTCTCCTTGATTGTAGTAATCTACCCCTTGATTCAAGTTCTTAGTAGCTCGATAGGTGCTTTCGTCCATCTCTTGAGAACTCACAGAATTCAAGGTTAAAGAGATTGTTATGAATAGCAGAAGAAGGAATCCAATTTTGTATCTCATCCCTGATCAACCTCTCCTTTTCCAATTTAGAATTAAGCGTTATTTGTGATCTAATTAGACCTTCCAGAACCTTAGCAGTCGATACCTTATTTATTATACTATATTACTCGATTTTTCGCAAATCAAAATTGGAAGCG
>CAZSTA010000150.1:0-9194 GCA_964609495.1 uncultured bacterium
TTCTATATCAGTTGCTTCCTCCTCCGATGGGATCTGCTCTGGTAACAGACCCTGCTTGCCCTCCAGATAGGCATCAGCTATGAGAGCGGTTATCAGTTTGATCGCTCGGATAGCATCATCGTTGCCAGGGATGGGGTGACTGATATCATCCGGATCGCAGTTGGTATCAACGATAGCGACCACAGGGATGCCCAGCTTCTTAGCCTCGGCGACCGCTATTCGCTCCTTCCTAAGATCTATGATGAACATAGCATCGGGAAGTCTTTCCATATCCTTAATACCTCCTAAAAATTTCTCGAGCTTCTCCTTCTCTTTCATTAAAAGAGCTGCCTCCTTCTTAGGAAGTATGGAAAATCTGCCCTCACTCTCCTTATCTTCTAGCTCCTTGAGGCGCTCGATCCTAGTTCGGATAGTGCGGAAATTCGTCATAGTCCCCCCTAGCCAGCGCTGATTCACGTAGAAAGCAGAACATCTGGTGGCTTCCTGCTCAATAGTGGCTTGAGCTTGCTTCTTCGTCCCCACAAAGAGGAGCGAAGCGCCTTTTGCCCCTAACTCCCTCACGAAGTTATAAGCCTCCTCGATCTTCTTCATAGTTTTCTGTAGATCTATAATGAAGATCCCGTTTCGCTCCATAAAGATAAACTGTTTCATCTTTGGATTCCAACGACGAGTTTGATGTCCGAAATGTACTCCAGCCTCAAGAAGCTGCTTTAAGGTAACTCCTGCCAAATAATTCACCTCCTTATTTTTAATTCTAACCACCCGCTTTTGCACTCTCTAAGCTCTTGCGAGCATCTTCATAATCGGGATCTAGCTTAAGCGTCTCCTCCCATTCCTCTATAGCTTTCTGTCTCTGCCCTTGCTCCCAATAAAGATTAGCTAAGGCAAAATGAAAGTCAGGATTTCCAACATTCAAAAACACCGCATCCTTATAAGCGGATACCGCCTCATCTATCTCACCTTGCCCTCGATATTTCTGCCCTAATCGAGCGTAGAAAGCCGCCAGATTATGATAAGCGGCCCTATAGGATGGATCTAAAGCTATAGCCTGCCTCGACTCATAGATAGCCTCCTCGATCTTATCCTGTTTGTAATAAGCCAAAGCTAATCTCCGACGAGCATCGGCATTAGTGGGAGAAGCTATTATCGCCTCCCTAAATTGCTCGACTGCCTCCTCGATCTTATCCTGGGAGAAATATACCCATCCCAAGTTGGTGTGGATAGAGGTTTCCTTTGGTCCAAGTCGCAGGGCCTTCTCATAGAAATCTATGGAGTTCTTATAATCCCCTTTGTAGAAACAGATCAACCCCAGTTGGTTATAGGCAGATACGTTTTGTTTATCTATCTCAAGGATCTTCTCAGCTTCCTGCTCAGCTTTATCCAACATATAGCTGAAGGTTTTCCTATCCTCCTCGTAAAGACTGAGCTGAGCATTCACTAAGCCCTCCCGAGCTAGAATGTCCTTATTATTGAGCTTAATAGCCTTATCAAAATTGATCATAGCCGAATCTAAATTCCCCTTCTTTAGATAAGCCCACCCCAAGCTACTATAAGCGACTGAACTATCGGGACTAGCTTTGGCGGCTCTCTCATATTCGGCTATAGCTTTATCCCAGAGTCCCATATTGTAGTAGGAGTTTCCCCGGGTAAGATATACCTGATAATCCTCCTCAACAGCAAAAGCAATTGTTGAGAATAACACTAAAGATAACACTAGGATGAAAATTCTGCCTCTGCCAAGCTTCATTCGTCTTATTCCTCCTATAGAATATATTTGCTCAAGTCCTCATCACCAGCTATATCTGCCAACTTCTCTCGGACATAATCCGCATCAATCGTTATCTTCTCACCTTTATATTTATCAGCATTAAAGGATAGATCCTCCAGCAACTTCTCCATTACCGTGTATAATCTCCGAGCTCCGATATTCTCCGTTCTCTCATTCACCTTATAGGCCATCTCTGAGATCTCCCTCAAGGACTCCTCGGTAAATTCTATATAGACCTCCTCCGTCTTCAGCATCTCGGTGTACTGTTTTACCAAGGCATTTTTAGGGCGAATCAATATCTTCTGAAAATCCTCCCTAGATAGGGTGGATAGCTCAACGCGCAGGGGGAATCTACCCTGAAGCTCCGGGATCAGATCCGAGGGTTTAGATACATGGAAAGCCCCAGCCGCGATGAAGAGGACATGATCGGTCCTGACTACCCCATACTTAGTCATCACTGAAGAGCCTTCAACGATGGGAAGTATATCCCTTTGCACTCCTTCTCGAGAGACATCGGGACCGGTTCCAGCCTCTCGTCCAGCTATTTTGTCCAACTCGTCGATGAAGATTATCCCTGTTTCTTCGGTTCGCCGGACCGCCTCTCGAACCACTTCGTCCATATCAATGAGCTTCCTAGCCTCCTCAGCGGTTAATATCCTCTTAGCTTCCTCCACAGTGACCTTTTTTTTCTTCTTGTTCTTGGGGAATAATCCCCCTAACATATCCTGGAAGTTGACCCCCATCTCCTCGATTCCCGATCCAGAGATGACCTCTACGAACTTAGGACGAAAGGACTCCTCTATTTCGATTTCCACCATCTTATCATCCAGAAGTCCAGCTCTTAACCTTCCTCTGAATTTTTCTCTAGTGCTAGTGTGGATTAATTCCTCTTCCTTCTCCCTCTCTTCCTCCTCTTCTTCACCCTCAGTGCTAAAGGAGCCTCCAAAAAGAGAGCCTAAATTCAATCCTTTTGTCATTCTCTTACGGACTGGCGGGACCAAAGCATCTAATATCCTCTCCTCCACTAGCACCTCTGCTCTCTCTTGAACCGTCTTCATCGTCTCATCGCGCACCATATTTACCGCCAGTTCGGCGAGATCTCTGACCATCGATTCCACATCTCTACCAACATATCCTACCTCGGTATATTTAGTAGCTTCCACTTTTATAAATGGAGCATGAGCTAAATTAGCCAACCTTCTAGCTATCTCTGTCTTACCTACTCCAGTAGGGCCTATCATAATTATATTCTTCGGAGCTACCTCTTCCTGAAGTTCAGGGGGAAGCATCCTCCTCCTGAAGCGATTCCGCAAGGCTATAGCCACTACTTTTTTCGCCTGATCTTGACTGATTATATACTTATCCAATTCGCCTACGATCTCAGAGGGGGTGGGATTATTACTATTCATTTTTATCCTCCAAAATTTCCATGGTGATATTATCATTGGTATAGACGCAGATCGAGGCGGCTATCCGCAAGGCTTCCTCCGCGATCTCCGCGGCGGAGAGGGAGGAATGCTTAGACAAAGCTCTAGCTGCCGCCATCGCATAATTACCTCCACTGCCGATTCCGGCGATGCCATCATCCGGCTCGATAACCTCACCATTTCCTGATATTACCAGTATATTTTCCTTATCTAAAGCTATCAATATCGCTTCCAACCTACGTAAGAATCTATCAGTTCTCCAATCCTTAGCCAACTCCACGGCTGACCGTTTCAAATTCCCTCTATACTGCTGAAGCTTCTGCTCAAATCTATCGAATAGGGAAAAGGCATCCGCTACCGCTCCCGCGAAGCCTACGATTACCTTACCCTCATAGATCTTGCGCACCTTTTGAGCTCGGTGCTTCATCACCGTCTCTCCTAGGGAGACCTGCCCATCGCCAGCCATAGCGGCTTGACCATCTTTCATAACTGCGAGTATAGTAGTTGCTCGCCACATCATATCTTTTCTCACCTATTTCTATTAATAATTAATGACGTTTATCTCTCCATTCCCTAAGGATCTCGGTGCTATCTCTCCCTCCTGGAGGTATTTTAGCCTGAAGTTTCTTGATATCCTCATATACCTTCATCAAATCAATCTTCTCCCTTGCTTTTCTCGTCTCTTCAAAATCTCGCTCGATCGCCTCTAACATCTCCTTAGTAAATCCTATATCCTCAGGCTTGATATTCCACTTGGGCTTTTCAGAGATTATCCCCTTCTCTCTCTGCTCCTCTATCTTCCTGTCCAATCTCTCCTTAACTACTAATTTCTCCTCATAAGATAGTTCATCTATCGCCTCTGAAATCTCCTCAATCGTAAGCTTATTTCCAGCCATCGCTCCCATCTCCTTTAAGCTCTAGGATGAGCGCTTCCGTAAACCTTCATCAACCTCTCTCTAGTTACATGGGTGTATAACTGGGTAGCGGAGAGGCTGGTATGCCCTAATAGCTCTTGGATCACCCGCAGATCGGCGCCAGCCTCCAAAAGATGGGTGGCGAAGGTATGACGCAGGGTATGAGGGCTTATATTATAATCTAAGCTGACCTTTATTATATACTTCTTCAGATTGCGCTCCACGCTTCTTGCTGATAACCGCCCACCGAAGCGGTTTAGGAACAGGGCATCTTTATCAGGCTTTCCCAAAGAGGGTTGAATTTGATATAATTTGAGCCGACCATTCTCAAGATAAAATTCTATCGAAGCTAAAGCCTCTTCTCCAATAGGGATAAGCCTCTCCTTTGCCCCCTTCCCCTTGATCTTGATCAATCCTCTGGAGAAATAGACATCGTCTAAATCAATTGATACTAGCTCTCCTACCCTTATCCCCGTAGCATATAGGGTCTCTAAGATGGCTTTATCCCGACATCCTAGGGGAGTCTCAATATCTGGCGCTTCGAGAAGTAACGCGGCCTCATTGAGACTTAGAAAAAGCGGTAGCTTCCTTCTGTCTCGAGGGGAGGCAAGCCGGTGAGCAGGATTACGCTCGATTACACCCTCCCGATAGATAAAGCGAAAGAAGGAACGCACCGCTGCTAACTTACGCAATACACTACTACGACTGTAGTTCTCTTCGTTAAGATGAGCTAGAAACCTTCGCAGAAACAGTCGATTTACAGAAGCTAAATCACTCTCCCTCTCGCTTTCTCCCAGATTATCCTCTACGAAGCGAAAGAACTGTTTAAGATCGCTCTCGTAATTCGAAATGGTATTGGGAGAGGAATTTTTCTCTATCCTTAAGTAACGCAGAAATTTATCTAAAAGTTCCTCTATATTCTCTCTTCTCTCCTTTGGAACGTAGATAGATGCCATATATTATTATAACATTAAATCAGCTTTGACGCAAGTAATTTTAATTCTTTCAAGGATCTTTGAGCTAACTTATATCTCCTCTCCCTCTTATCCCTTACTTTTTCCTCTAGGAGAGGGAACAGTCCCCAATTGGCATTCATCGGTTGGAAATTTTCGGTAGTAGAAGTTATATAACGGGTTAGTGCGCCAAAAGCAGTGGTAGGAGGGAAGACTATCGGTTCATCTCCTTTGATCAATTTGGCGGCATTTATCCCCGCTATCAGCCCCATCCCTGCCGATTCGATATAACCTTCTACTCCAGTTATCTGACCGGCAAAGAATATCAGCTCATTCCTAATAAGCTGTAACGTGGGCTTCAGTAGGTGAGTCGAATTGATGAAGGTGTTGCGGTGCATCACTCCATAACGGACGAACTCCGCGGAGTGTAAAGCCGGAATCAGGCGAAATATTCTCCTCTGCTCCGACCACTTCAATCGAGTTTGAAATCCTACCAGGTTATATAGAGTTCTCTCCTTATTCTCAGTGCGTAATTGAACTACCGCATAAGGTCTATTTTGAGTTCGGGGATCGATCAATCCCACTGGTTTTAGGGGTCCAAAGCGAAGGGTGTCCCTCCCTCTCCTCGCTAACTCCTCTATCGGTAAACACCCCTCGAAATATGGGATATTATCAAAATCGTGCCGAGGGGCTTTCTCCGCTTCGACTAACTCCTCTTGAAATATCTCATATTCCTCTCTATTAAGCGGACAGTTCAGATAATCCTTCTCCCCACCCTTACCATAGCGGGAGGCGAAGAAATCTCTTTCATAATCTATTGAATCGGCTGAGACGATAGGAGCGGAAGCATCATAAAAATAGAGGTAATCTTCGTCAATTAATTTCGCGATGGAGAAGGCTAACGCCTCAGAGGTAAGAGGACCCGAGGCGATTATCACCGGGCGATCTTCGGGGATATCGCTTATCTCCTCACGCTTGAGAGCGATGTTGGGATGAGCTTGTATCGTTTCCGTAACTTTCGCGGCAAATCGTTCTCTATCAACCGCTAGAGCTCCCCCAGCAGGAACTTTGGAATCATCTGCACTCCTCAAGATGACGGAATTAAGATAGCGCATCTCCTCTTTAAGCAAACCCCCTGCGGTGGTTCGCTCATTGGAGCCAAGCGAATTACTACAAACTAGCTCAGCTAGATATCCGGTCTGATGTGCAGGAGTCATAGACTCGGGGCGCATCTCGTATAATTCTACTTCGACTCCTCTCTCAGCCGCTTGCCATGAGGCTTCCGTCCCAGCTAGACCTCCTCCAATGACTAGCAATTGTTTCATAACTTCGTTTTAGCCACCTCCAGAGGCCTTTTGTAGCTATAATTGCAATCCTCTTTAGGACAGTGAACTCTGATCTCTCCCTTCTTCCTGTCGATCTTCTCCACCAAGAAGGGAGAGCCACACTTAGGACATTCCTCCTCAATTGGTTTTCCCCATAGAGTATAATCGCATTGGGGATAACGGCTACAACCGTAGAATAATTTACCTCGCTTACCTCTCCTCTGGATCAGATGCCCATCGCAACCTTCCCGAGGACAGGGGAAACCGCTATCGATAGGCTTCATAAAATCGCATTCGGGATACCTGGAACATCCTAAGAACTTACCATAACGACCCCTCTTAACCACCAGAGGACTCCCACACTTCTCGCAGATCTCATCGGTAACCTCTTCCTCCTCAACCTTGAGCTTACCACTGGCATCTTTCGTCAGAGGTTTTGTATTCTTACACTCCGGATATCCAGTGCAGGCTAGAAAGCGACCATATCGTCCCACCTTGACCACCATAGGTCGACCACATTTATCGCAAGTCTCCTCCAATTCCTCCTCCTCAATGATCTCTACTTCTCCCGTTCCATTCTCTCGAATATCCCTAGTATTCTTACACTCCGGATACCCCGAGCAAGCGAGAAACTTCCCATAGCGACCATACTTGATGACCATTGGCTTCCCACATTTATCGCACTTGATCCCGCTATCTATCTCGACTTTAGGGAGCTCCTTCTGAGCCCTTTCCAGAGTATCAGAGAAGGGATCGTAGAAGTCCTTCAAGACCTCGATCCAATCGACCTTAGCCCCCTCGATATCATCTAATTGATCCTCCATATTCGCGGTGAATTCAACGCTTATAACATCGGGAAATCCTTTGATCAGCAGATCGGTAACATCGAATCCTAGATCGGTAGGCTTGAGCTGTCTTTGTTCTTTTACGACGTAGCCCCTCTCTTGAATGATGTTGATTATCTCTGCATAAGTGCTAGGACGTCCGATCCCCTTCTCCTCTAAGGCTTTGACTAGGGTAGCTTCAGTATAACGAGAAGGGGGTTTCGTGAAGTGCTGATTTGCGATGAGATCTAATAAGCGAAGTAGATCCCCTTTCTCCAAAGGCGGAAGTTGTTGAGATGCTTCTTCTTCCTTCTCCTCATCCTTTGTCCATTTGTAGATCTTCAGGAATCCAGGGAATTTAAGAGTTGAGGAAGAAGCTCGGAATAGATAATCCCCAGCGGATATATCAACTGTTATTACCTCGAATATCGCCGGATTCATCTGGCTGGCAACGAATCTCCTCCATATCAATTCATAGAGGCGATATTGGTCATCATTCAGATATTTCCTTATAGATTTTGGTTCTCTATAGACAGAGGTTGGGCGGATAGCTTCGTGGGCTTCCTGCGCTCGCCTCCTCGATTTATATTGAAAGGGCTTAGCAGGGCGATAATCCCCCCCATAATTTTCCTCGATATATTTACGAGCCTCCGCTTGAGCGGAGGAGGAGATATGAGTAGAGTCGGTCCTCATATAGGTGATCAATCCTACGCTGCCCTCTTTCCCTATATCCAGCCCCTCATATAGCTGTTGAGCAATGGACATCGTGCGTCGAGCTGTGAAGCCCAAGCGTCGGTTCGCCTCTTGTTGCATTGTGCTGGTGGTGAAGGGAGCAGAAGGGCGTCGCTTCTGATCTCGCTTTTGTATTTTGGAGACCTTAAATTCCTCTTTTTTGATCGCCGTAACGATCTCATCCGCTTCCTTCTTACTTTTGATCTTAGCCTTCCTATTCTTGATCTTAATCAACGTGGCTTCGAAGGGAGGCGGAAAATTTGGTTTCTCCAACTTGGCGTGGATGGTCCAATATTCCTCAGGCACGAAATTTATGATCTCTCGTTCCCGCTCGCAGATCAAACGCACTGCTACCGACTGCACGCGACCCGCGCTTAATCCTTTTCTCACCTTCTTCCAGAGAAAGGGACTGAGCTTATATCCCACTAATCTATCTAATATCCTTCGTGCCTGTTGGGCGTTAACCTTATCTATATTTATAGCCTTAGGATTATGTAAGGATTCTTGTATAGCTTTCTTGGTTATCTCATTGAAGATCAATCGACATTTCGCCTTCTTATCGAGTTTGAGATAATTCGCTAGATGCCAAGCTATAGCTTCTCCCTCACGATCCCTATCAGCAGCTAGATAGACTTTATCAGCTTTTTCAGCCGTCTGCTTTATCGCTTTTAAGACCTTGCCCTTCCCTCTGATGGTGATATACTTAGGGCGAAAATCATTTTCAATATCAACGCCTAATTCCCTTTTGGGAAGATCTCTTATATGTCCCATCGAGGCTTTAACCGTGTATCCAGAGCCAAGAAACTTCTCGATGGTTTTAGCCTTAGCAGGCGATTCAACTATTACTAAATATTTAGCCAATTTTAATCACCACATAATTGTTGATCTGTAGGAGATATTTCTCCTAGTTTCTCCTAAAGTTGCGAACCGCAATTTAGTATACCTTATCAACGGTAATTTGTCAAGATATTTTTTTCTTAAACTCATAGCTTCGACATAAAACCATCCTCCGTCAAGGGAGAGGGAAACTAAAGAGATGAGCTTCTATCTCGATGTTCCCTCTCCCCTTGTGGGAGAGGGATAGGGTGAGGGGAAACCAAAAATTGTAGAATTTTTTATTTAAAACTATTGACAAATCTCATTTTTTCTGTTATAATTATTTTAACTTAATAGGAAGTAAAGGTGATGAAGGGAAGAGTAAGCTACCGGACTTCAATCCCAGAGAGTCGACGTTGCTGAGAGGTCGTCATC
>CAZSTA010000151.1:0-9121 GCA_964609495.1 uncultured bacterium
TCTTCAAAATTGACCAATCTCTCGGTTAGAGAACTGATTATCTCTCTTGTTGGCTCTTCTATAAATAGGGGATAAAAGCATCTCTTTAACAGGGCATCATTTCTTATATATTTAGCATATTCATACCTTGAGGCTAGACCGATAATCGTCGTATCTCCCAGTGCTAATCTTTCCTTAAAAGAAGATCGCCTTATCAAATCCCCCCAATCCAAGCCAATTATCCTCTTATTCCTCAGTATATCTGGGACTTCATTACTCACGATCTTCTGAGCTAATCCTACCACAATATCGAAACCAACTTCATCATTCCTAACTAAAAGTGGATTCCCTCTCATCTTATGAGAGATAATTTCTATCACCATATTAATCTCTTTATCTCGAGAGGCTTTTGGCTTTAACTTCCCATATCTAACCAACTGAGTTAGATCATAACTAAAACCTGGAAATGGAATGGGAAGCCCCTCTGCTACGAAAAAAAATCGCATAAATACCTACCCCCCATCCGCATCGCACCTATCAGATAAGTTATATCACTAGACAACAGTCGAGCTTGAGAACCCACCGCTTAAATCACCCTCTCCTAATCCCTCCCATCTTGGTTTTTGCTGAATTAATAAGGCTGTCAAGGAATCTTGTTAATTATCACCCTCCCCCTAACCCCCTCCCATCAAAGGAGGGGGGACTAAAGAGATCGAGCTTATCTCGATGTTCCCTCTCCCCTGGTGGGAGAGGGATAGGGTAAGGGGGAATTATATCTTGAACTAATAATAGGAACATATTTATTTGAAACCACTTAATTTTCAGGGTGGGAAACAATCCCTGTAGCCCACCTTTCTGTTGAGGGTTGAGGTAGATCAGGAATAGGCTAAAGCTGATTGCAATTACATCGCCTAACGCGGGGTTGCTGAAGCCACCTTCCAGCTACCCTGGCTGGCCCGAAAATGGCTTCGGCGATGTCCTAACCCGTCGTCTCAATCGGCTGCCACTGCCATCCCTCTCCCTTCTGGATGACGTGGCCCAGACCTGGGAAGGGGAAATGAGAGGCAATCACCAGGGCCTTCTCAGCAGCGGCCCGATCGAGGAGCCGACGCTTGGTGGCCATGGCTTGTTCAGGCGCGAGGTCGACGACCGGGTACCAGTCGGGCTGCTCCAGATGGATAGGAGAGAGAACCGTATCGGAGATGCATAGCAGTTGTTCGCCTCCCGAGGAAATGGCTAATGCCATGTGGCCTGGTGTGTGTCCTGGCGCCGCAATGGCCTGTATGCCAGGCAGGATTTCAGTTTCATGGTCAATGAGATCGAGTTGGCCTTGAATCGGCGGGAGGTTCTTGCGTGCGAACATGAGTAGGAGTTGTTTGAAGTCTTCCTCCACTTCAAGCTGCGCCAGGTCTGGCTCTGACGTCCAAAACTCCCACTCGTCCTTCCACATAACGTAGTGTGCGTTGGGGAAAGCTGGCTTACCCTCGGCATCGATGCTCCCCCCGATGTGGTCCGGATGCCCGTGCGTAAGAATGACCGTGTCAATGTCCACCGGCTCAATCCCCTCAGCCTGTAGATTCCGAAGTAGCTTTCCCGCGCTCGATATCGAACCAGCTCCCCCTCCTGTGTCCACCAGAACCCGGTGCTGTTTCGTGTTGATCAACAAACAGGTCCACGGTGTTGTTATCTCTCCTGACTGGATATTGTGTTCGCGAAGTACCTGCTCCAGGCGTTCTTTTGGCGCATTGACGAAAAAGATGTGAGTTGGATAGGTATAGGTGCCATCGCTGACGGCTATGCATTCGAAATCCCCTATCTTAAAGGGGAAGCTTTCGCTACTCATATTAATTATCACCTCCCCCTCAATTACTTAGTGAATACTACTGACTCGACATCAAGCATCTCGCAAACCTGCACTAGCTCATCTACATAGTCTCCATATACCGCGTGAGAATGGTTGGAGCTATATCGAGATATAAGCTCAGCAGGGTCTATATCTAGCTTCACGAAAGCATGAGGCCATTCACCGGAGGTCTCCTTCATCTTCTCCTCCGCTAGCTCCACAAATTCACCCTTCATAATCGCCATCCAATACTTGCCGTTCCTCCGAGCGAGTCTAGCCATTGTAACCTCGCCCTCTTTAGCTAGGTAGTGGACTGTTGCTCCACCAGCCTTGAAGTAATAGGGTATCTGGGGATAAAATGTAACCTTCTTCAGGTTTTCCTTGTAATTATCAGATCTAGCCGCATACCAAGTAGCCTGCGAACCGCAGTTGCAATAGACGAATACTCCTTCTTCCTCATCGAAGTGTCGGAAATCGAAGAAGAGGATGGGCTTACCTGAGAGTAGCTTCAAGATCTGCATCGTCAGAGCGCCATCCATATCGATTTCACATGCGCAGACGAATGGCTCCTTCTCCTCTTCCTCCATATCATAAGGATCGTTCAAGAATGCCTGGCTTAAACATTGGGTGCAGAATCCCTCGCTCATCTCTGGTTGACATTTGATCCCGCAGAAATCAAGCTCCATATCTTTGATGATCTGCTTAGTAGCTAGATAGCACCTGATCTGATACTTCAACACTTTTTCAGTGAGATTTTCATCAAAGGCGATCTTGCCGATATTATCATTCAGCCAATCGAAGGCTTGCTCGACTCTTCCCTCGGGGATATTATCCGCAATCCTCACTATCTCCAGTTGATCGATATGCTCTATATCCACTCCGAACTGATTTTGCCATTGTCTTAGCTCGCTGACCGCGGTATACATACCCATACTTCTTCCCCCGAAGCATCCATAGGTTTGTCCTCTTAGGCGATTGACCACTCGAGCGGCTCGACAGAATTTCAGCACTTTATCTAATACCTTCTCATCCCTAATATCTCCCCAAACTCGACTATTCTTGATCCCCAACTGATCCAAGCTCCCGGCACTGGCTAGCATTCCCACCAACCCCGGATAGTCCGGATTTAAGTTTGATAGCAATAGATAAGGCCTCTTGCCATTTCTGGCGGCGATTACCGCTAAGTTAGGAAAGCTCCATATCGAGAAGTTGAGGATAGTGCCATCGACGTTCTCCGCTATCATCTTCTGGGCTCCAGCGAAGGCTTTGCGCGGGGTATTGATGATCTCATCACCAGTTACGACCTCGACCTCTCCAGTTGCCTCCAGGGTCTCAACCACCTGATCTAAAAATTTCTGATTCATCTCTAACAATTCTTCATGAACCCTTTGCCGACCATCCGAAAAAGTTAATATCCCGATCTTACTTTTGGGTTTAGTCATATCTCCCTAATTCCCCCTTAATCTAAAGGATAATAATACATATGTCCAATCATCTCTTGCACTTCATTATATCACAATCCCTAAATTTATTCAACATCTATTTGATAGAATTTCGAGTTATGATTAATGATGTTACTAAATTTCGCTTAATTTTTTGTCTGAGATGTTCGAGATCAGATCGGGTCTTGAACTCACCTTAAATCACCCTCCCATCAAGAGAGGGAAGCATATAAATTGGGGATCAAAATGATTTCAGATCAAATTATAATTCCCCCTCACCCTGGCCCTCTCCCACGAGGGGAGAGGGAACATCGAGATAGAGCTGATCTCTTTAGTTCCCCCTTCCCTCGATGGGAGGGGGATAGGGGGAGGGTGTAATACAAAGTAAATTAGATCTCAGATCTCAGATTTTATATGCCTCCTCGAACAGAAAAAGTTTTGACAAAAAGGTTTAATATGTGTTATAATTCTATTAGATTATAAGAAGAGGCACCTTAACTTAAAATAATATAGGAAGGGGGTGTGCTTAAAACTAAAATAGCATAGATTAAGATAGTTAAACTCTTCTATTCTCTGTATCGATAAAGGGATCTTTAGTTGCGTATATTACCTACAAGGAGCTGATAAGATGTCTTGGTACAGAAGTCTGTGTTTTTTCCACTTATTTCTCCTCATTATTCTTCTTCCGATCTCCGCCTTTGCTAATGGAGTAATTATCCCCACAAACTATGAAGGACCTTCCTCAATTCCCCTAAGCATAGTATCTCAAGATATATCTATAGATATAAATAATCAATTCGCTAAAACTCGGGTTATTCAGATATTTCGCAATCATACCAATAGCATCCTAGAAGGGACTTATTTATTCCCTTTATCCGAGACTAGCACTATCTCCGACTTTGCCACCTGGGATGATGGTCAGAGGATAGCAGGAGTGATATTGGAGAAAGAGGAGGCTCGGGAGACTTATGAGCGCTTAGTGAGGAGATATATAGATCCGGGACTTCTGGAGCATATGGAGAAGAATATGTTCAAGGCGCGTATCTCCCCCATTCCTGCTTATGGAACAAAGCGACTTGAGATCGAATATAACCAGGTATTGAAATTAGATTCTGGACAGAGTAGCTATATATATCCTCTAAGCACTGAGAAGGAAAGCTTGCAGACAATAGGCGAATTGAATATCAAGATTACTTTAACCTCCAACATCGCTATAGATAATATATATATCGCCTTATATGATGCCGATATAACTAGAACAGATGATAATAATATCAAGATCGAGTACCAAGCTTTTAAAGTAGCCCCTGAAGAGGATTTTTCCGTCTATTATTCACTATCACAGAAAGAAGAGCAGAGGATCGGCCTCATCGCCTATAAACCCAGGGAAGGGGAGACGGGATATTTTATGCTCCTCCTTACTCCGAAAGTTGAAAGGGAGGAGGGAGAAGAAGGAAAGGATATTGTCTTCGTCTATGATATCTCCTCAAGTATGAGGGGCAAAAAGCACAATCAGGCTTGGCAAGCCTTCAAATATGGATTGAATTCACTCCTCAGCCGAGATAGATTCAACATAATAGCTTTTAATAACTATGTGAACTCCTTTAGAGATAGATTCATTGAATATAGCGACATTAGTAGGGAGGTTGCCCTTCAATACGTATCCTCTCTCGAAGCTCTAGGAGGATCAGATCTGAATAGAGCGTTGGTGGATGGACTTCAGGTGATAGGGGAGGGTGAGCAGAATAAATTTCTTATTCTGCTCTCGGATGGCTCTCCTTCAGCAGGAGAGATAGACTATGCTAAGATAGAGGAGAATGTTAAGAGGGCTGGTGCTGAAAATGTTAGGATCTTTGCCTTTGGGATAGGGAACGATGCGAACGATTCTTTGTTAAATGAGCTGACCACGGCTAGTGGAGGAGCGGTAGAGTATGCTAGGGAGACCGAGGATATAGGCGCTAAATTGAAACTCTTTTACGATAAACTGAGACAACCAATACTATCCAATCTTACGATAAGTTGGGAAGGGCTTAGGATAAAGGACTTCTATCCCGGGAAGTTAGCGGATATATATCTAGGCTCTCAGCTCATAATCGTTGGTCGCTACGAGGAGCCATCTCGAGGGGAGATAGTCCTTAGAGGAAAAATCAGCGGCGAGGATATGATATATCAATATAGCTATGAGTTGCCCGGGTTGGAGACGAGCAATAAATTCATCGCGCGTTTATGGGCTAAGGCCAGGGTAGATCATCTCCTCAACCTGATCCAATTTGAGGGCGAGAAACCTGAGTGGAAGGAGGAGATCATCGAACTTAGCAAGAAATATAAATTTGTGACTCCCTATACTTCCTTCCTTGCCGTTCCCAGAGCGATCTTGAGGCCAAGGGTGATCAAGCCCGGTGACCCAGTATTGAGGATAAAAGCTCCTATTAATACCAAGAAGATCACAGTGCTTTTCCCCTTCGGTTTAGTTCAGCCTGCCACTTATGATCCCAAGAGCGGATTATGGCTCTGTCGCTTCCTGCCCCCTAAGGATGTAAAGGACGGGACTTACGAGTGCACCATCATCATCACCGACATATATGGCAATCAGGTGATAGAGAAAAAGAGATATGTGATAGATAGTAAACCTCCTACGGTCAGAGCTTGGGTGAAACCAGAGGTGGCGCATCCAGGGGAGAGAATAACTATTAAAGCTACTGCTGATAGGGATACTTTCCAGCTTATAGCCAAAATGCCGAATGGGAAAAAGGTTGAGTTGAGGTATGATATGAAATCAGGGTATAGTATAGGTTACTGGACTTTGCCCCTTGATATAGAGCCGGGAATATATGAAATACAACTCACTGCGATGGATTTCGCTTATAATAAGGGAAGCCAGACGGTAGAGCTAAGGATAATAAAGTAAAAATTATAAGTGTTAAGAGGTGAGAGATTCGTTGTCCAAGGGAGAGATTATTGATGATCCAGTTAAGATGTATCTCCATGAGATAAGCCAGATCTCGCTTCTTACTCAACGGGAGGAGATCGAACTTGCCTTGAGGATAAAGAAGGGGGATGATACGGCTAGGAAAAAATTAGCAGAAGCTAATCTGCGTCTAGTAGTGAGCATCGCTAAGAAGTATGTAGGTCGAGGAATGTCCTTTCTAGATCTAATTCAAGAGGGGAACCACGGCCTACTGAAAGCTGTGGAGGGCTTCGAACATAGAAAGGGATGTAAATTCTCCACCTATGCCACGTGGTGGATAAGGCAGGCTATTACCAGGGCATTAGCGGATCAAGCTCGGACCATCCGCCTCCCTGTGCATATGGTAGAGATGACGACTCGCCTTATCAAAATCTCTCGCCAATTATCGCAAGAGTTAGGTAGAGAGCCTACTGTTGAGGAGATAGCAGAACGGATGAATGTAACCCCAGCAAGGGTTATGGAGATAATAAAGATCTCTCAAGAGCCGATATCATTGTCCACTCCTGTGGGAGAGGATAAAGATAGCCTACTAGGCGATTTTATCGAGGATGAGGAGACAAGGCGTCCGGCGGAGTCTGTATCTCAAAATCTGCTTCGAGAGGAGATCGAGAGGGTTCTTGAGACTCTGACTGAGCGTGAGAAAAAGATCCTCAAAATGCGTTTTGGTCTTGATAACGGAGATCCAAGGACTCTGGAGATGGTGGGCGAGGAATTCGA
Organism: uncultured bacterium; assembly: GCA_964609495.1. Taxonomy (GTDB): domain Bacteria; phylum CAZSTA01; class CAZSTA01; order CAZSTA01; family CAZSTA01; genus CAZSTA01. The sequence continues at coordinate 6,950 of CAZSTA010000151.1, forward strand.
GGTAACTCGCGAGAGGATAAGGCAGATCGAAGCCAAAGCTTTGCGTAAACTCAAGCATTCTAGCAGAAGCAAGAAGCTCAAAAGTTTCCTAGAGTGATAGAAATAAAGATAATTCCGCTTGAGGAATTGAAATGAGGAATTGAAATGGAGGAGTAAATACTAGGGCTTCTGAGCTTCTCAAATTTTGTTTTTCTCAGTAGAGAGCAGGAAAGCTATATTCCGATTAGCAGAAAAGAGTTATGGGAAAATCACTCGAGAAGATAGTGAAGGAATTCAGGTTATTTTGGAAGAATTATATCTTTCAAAGTTTTCTTGCTACTCTTACGATATTTATAGTCCTTCTATTCCTAAGTGCGGAAAGAATGGTAATAATAGCTTCAATAGGTGCTACCGCTTTCATTGTATTTGCGATGCCGGAACAGATCACCGCTAAGCCAAGAAATGTTATAGGGGGGCACCTAGTTGGTGTTATTTGTGGCTCTTTATGTTCTCTGATTCCCCATCCTTCCTCTTTGCACTCTGCTATCATATACTCGTTTGCTGTCGGACTCTCTATCTTCATAATGGTAGCCATAGATACAGAGCATCCACCCGCGTCAGGTACTGCTTTAGGCGTCGTAGTTAGCGGCTTCTCTTTGAATATAGCAATTGCTGTATTAGTGAGCGCGATAATACTATCATTAGCTCACCATCTCCTTAAACCATTCCTAAAAGATCTAATATGAGGCGGAAATTAGAAATAGGGGTGAATACATCTATCATTACAATCTAATTTGGGAATAGCTACTAGCTGGAAGCTTATTGATTAATTCCTGCTACAAAGCCACTACTCCAAGCGAATTGTAGATTATACCCCCCGCTATCCCCATCGATATCGAGGATCTCTCCGGCGAAGAAAAGTCCCTCTACCAATTGAGACTCCATAGTTTTGGAATCCACCTGAAGAGTATCAATCCCTCCAGCCGTTACCATCGCCTCCGTAAAAGGACAAGATCCTTTAATCTCTAAGGCCCAATGAGTAAAGCAGGAGGCGATCTCAAGACGAGTTTCCCTTCTAACTTGGCTAACCTCTCTCTCAAGATCCGATATCCCCATCCTTCTAAGAAGCACAGGCGCAAGTTTCTTAGGTAACAGTCCTACAAAGGAGAAAGCGAGGGATTTAGTTGGACGCTGATGCCATCTTTCGATCAGCAATTTATCTATATCCTCTTTTGTTCTTGTGGGAAAGAAATTGATAGTTACTTCAAATTCAGGATCATCTAGCATATCTAATATATCTCGACTGGAATTTAAAACAACAGGGCCAGAAATTCCATAATGAGTGAACAATAGCTGATCCTTAAAGCGCTTTATCTCTCTCCCAGCCCGAAGCAATTTGAGCTCGACCTCAATCTTAACTCCCTGAAGCTTATGATACCAATTACCCTTAACCTCCAGGGGAACCAAAGCTTGATGAATAGGAGTAATATTGTGTCCCAATTTCGCGGCTAATTTGAAACCGTCTCCCGCAGAGCCAAGTTGAGGATAGCTACAACCTCCAGCACATAATATAACTTTCTTAGCTCTAAACCTTTCCCGCCCAGTTCTAACCTCTAAACCTCCTCTTCTTGAGAGGATTAAATCTGTTACTCTTGTCGAGCATAAGGTTTCCACCTCCAATCTATCCATCTCATAAGTAAGGACCTCCACGATACTAGAGGCTTGATCGGAGACGGGGAAGACTCGACCGTCCTCTTCCACTTTCAACTTAACTCCCAATTCCTCGAAGAAATTCATTGTCGCGTAGTTATCGAATTGATTTAGCCCACTATAAGCGAACTTCACATTGTGTCCATGATAATATTCGATGTCGAGGTCGATATTGGTTAGATTCCCTCTTCCATTACCGGTCACAAGAACTTTACGTCCTAGCCCTTCATTCTTCTCCAATACTAATATTCTCCTGCGACCAGAACGGGCCGCAGAGATAGCCGCCATCATCCCCGAGGCTCCTCCCCCAATTATTATAGTATCATATTCTCTGCCCATACTTTCTCCTGCTGTTCCTAATTATTGTGTTTCACCCATTATATCTCAAAATAGATTCGGTGTCAATCACTTCAGCCAAGAAGTAACATTCTATTACCCCCTCACCCTGTCCCTCTCCCACGAGGGGAGAGGGAACATCGAGAT
>CAZSTA010000152.1:0-4067 GCA_964609495.1 uncultured bacterium
GGGGGAGTTATAATTCGATCTGAAATCATTTTGATCCCCGATTCTATATGCATCCCAAGACTAATAAGATGTTGACATTTTTGAGAATTGTGATATAATAAAATTAGTTTAATTAAACATATTTTGCGATGGAGCGAAGTTAAGGTTACCCTATTATCATAGTATAAAGGAGGTGGTTCTTTTACATTTAGATGTAAAAAGGTGGAAACATTCCAAAAATTCATTTTCCAAAGGAGGGAAAAGAAGTGAAAAAGAATTTATTACTTGCTACTTGTCTGGTAGTTGTGTTTGTGCTTGTCTCAGTTCCCCTGTATGCGGCTGAGATGAAGTTCAACGAAGCTCCTATGTTGAAGGAGTTAGTGGAGGCGGGCGAACTTCCCCCAGTGGAGGAAAGGATACCTGAGGAGCCGATGGTTCTAGAGCCACTAGAAGAGATTGGACAGTATGGAGGAACGTTAAATGTGGGAGACTTAGACCCCTTTAATGCCATAGACGCAAGAGAACTACGGAAGGTTGGTCTGTTTCGATTCTCTATGGATTGCACAGAAATAGTTCCTGAGGCGGCTGAGGGTTACGAGCTCTCCGAGGATAAAAAGACTTTGACCATATATCTAAGAAAAGGGCTGAAGTGGTCAGATGGTCATCCCTTTACTGTTGATGATATGCTCTTCCGGTGGGAGGATGAGCTTTTAAACAAGGAGCTTACCCCTGTTCTGGGGAGCTTTTGGCAACCAGGCGGCGAGCCAATGAAATTTGAAAAGGTAGATGATTATACCCTTCGTATGCACTTTGCTGTGCCATATCCCGCTGTAATGTCTGATCTGGGTCATTGCTGGTCTTCTGGACAGATGAATCTTTACGATCCAAAACATTATTTGAAAAAGTATCACATAAAGTATAATCCAGAGGCAGATAAACTGGCAGAAGAGGGGGGTTTTCCTAACTGGTGGAAGTGCTTTGGTGCCTATAGAAATCCTGGTTATTACCGGTGGAACTTAGATGTTGATCTTCCCACTCTTGATAGATGGATAATAAAAGAGATAACACCTACTTATCAGGTGTGGGAACGAAACCCTTATTTCTGGCAAGTGGATACCGCTGGCAATCAGCTTCCCTACATCGATAGAATGATCGGCAGGCTGTATGGAAATGTGGAGATGTTAAATATGAAGATAACTAGTGGAGAAGTAGACCTTTCCTGTTTCAACATATTGATGAAGGATTATCCTCTTTTTAAGGAGAACGAGGAGAAGGGAAACTATCGCACGTTCACATTTAAGGCCTGTTTAGGATCAGCGATGACGTATACACCTAATCTAAATCATCAAGATCCTGTGATGAGGGAGATCATGCGGGATATTAGGTTCCGCCAAGCCTTATCCTTAGCCATTAACCGGGAGGAAGTTGACGAGATCATCTTCTATGGACTGGGCACCCCTCGTCAGGCAACCGTTCTTCCTACTACCTCCTACTATAAAGAGGAGTGGGGCGAAGCCTATGCTGAGTATGATCCTGATAGAGCTAATGAGCTTCTGGATGAGATGGATCTTGAGTGGGATGCAGAGCATGAGTATCGTCTAAGACCTGATGGCAAAACCATAAGTATTTTGATCCAGTTTTATGCCGGAGAGGGACCAAAGACAGAGATTTCCGAACTGGTAAAGGAGTATTGGGAGAAAATTGGGGTAAAAGTAGCTCTTAAGCCTACAGATCGTAGTTACTATGCAGATCGGGCCGAGGCAGGCGCCTTAGATATGGGGAGCTGGCATTTGGATTGTGCTACCGAGCTTTTTGCCTATGGGCCTCCTGGTACTAAAAAATTAACTAATCTTGGCGGCGAAATGTCTCCTGCTGGAGAATGGCAGAGGTGGTATAATACCAAAGGAGAAACGGGTGAAGAGCCTCCCGAGGAGGTAAAAAGATTTTTCAAGGACGCTGAGGATTGGGCCCTTGCTATGACTAAGGAAGAATATATACGGCTGGCTCAAAAGGTATTCGATTTTCATGCGAAAAATCTAATTTTCATTGGCACTGTAGGTATGACTCCCTGGCCTGTTACGGCAAAGAATAATCTAAGAAATGTTCCTACAGAAGGTTGGTGGGGCTGGGATCCCGATTTCTGGGAGCCTTATGAGCCTGCACAGTTCTTCTTTAAGGAAGAGTAAATAAGTAAAGATTTTTGATTAAGAAGAGGGGAATTCTTGTCCAAGAAAATCGGGCAGGAATTCCCTTCTAATTAGGGAAATATAAAATGCTACATTACATTATCCGGCGATTTCTTTATATGATTGTTATTTTATTAGTGCTATCGGTTGTTGCCTTTATCATTATCCAGCTTCCTCCCGGCGATTATTTAACTTCTTATATAATGAAGTTGAAGGCAACGGGCCAGATTGTTGATGAAACGGAGATCGCCTCACTGAGAAAACAATATGATTTAGATTTACCAATGTACCAACAATATCTTATGTGGATGTGGAAAATGCTTCACGGGGATTTTGGGATGTCATTTCAGTGGAATAAACCTGTGAGCGAGTTAATAGGGGAGCGGATAGTATTAACAGTAATCATATCCCTTTTCACCCTCACTTTTATCTATATTGTGGCTATTCCTATAGGGATTTATTCCGCTACCCATCAATACTCTCTTGGTGATTATACCTTTACTGTATTTGGTTTTGTTGGCTTAGCTACCCCTAACTTTCTCCTCGCCTTGATATTAATGTTTCTTTTCTTCAAATATTTTGGACTCAGTGTAGGTGGTCTTTTCTCACCGGAGTATGAGTTAGCTCCCTGGAGCTTGGACAAATTCGTAGATATGCTAAAGCACCTTCCCATTCCCATAATTGTTATCGGCACGGCTGGCACTGCCTGGCTCATTCGGGTTATGCGGGGATGTCTATTGGATGAGCTCCGCAAGCAGTATGTTATCACTGCTAGGGCTAAGGGAGTTGCCGAGAGGAGGCTTCTCTTTAGGTATCCAGTAAGGGTCGCGATTAATCCCATAATAAGCACTATAGGTTGGACACTTCCTACTATCGTCTCTGGCGAAACTATTACCGCGATAGTGCTTAATCTACCTACTACAGGTCCTTTGCTTTTTCGGGCCTTGGTGAATCAGGATATGTATTTAGCGGGAAGCACCGTTATGTTCTTAAGCTTTCTAACTGTAGTAGGGACCCTTATCTCTGATCTGCTGTTGGTTTGGGTAGATCCTCGTATTAGATATGAAAAGCAAGGAGGAACTTAAAACAATCTATCTCTCGAATTTATTGTGATTCTCTTCAATGGTTATTGAGATATTAAGGGGGATATAGGATATGTATAACCCAACGAATGAATTCGTAAGTTGGTGATCCTATATCCCTCTTTACTTGTTCAAGACTAATAAGAGGTTGACATTTTTGAGAATTGTGATATAATAAAATTAGTTTAATTAACATATTTTGTGATGGAGCGAAGTTAAGGTTACCCTATTATCATAGTATAAAGGAGGTGGTTCTTTTACATTTAGATGTAAAAAGGTGGAAACGTTCCAAAAATTCATTTTACAAAGGAGAGAAAAGAAATGAAAGGAAATTTATTACTTACTGTCTGTTTGGTAGTTGTGTTTGTGCTTGTCTCAGTTCCCCTGTATGCGGCTGAGTATAATGAAGCTCCAATGCTAGCGGAGCTAGTGGAGGCAGGCGAACTTCCTCCAGTGGAGGAGAGACTACCTGAAGAACCTTTAGTGATAGAACCAATTGAGGAGATTGGGGAGTATGGAGGAACAATTCATACAATTTTTCCTGGTCCCGAGCACTATGGCGAACTTGAGATGGCTGCCGAACGCATTCTCCGACTATCTGATGATGGGAAAAGTATAATTCCTAACATCTGCAAAGATTTCGAATTGTCAGAAGATGCAAAAGCTATAGTTATATATCTGCGAAAGGGAATGAAGTGGTCAGATGGAGCTCCCTTCACTGCCGATGATATAATGTTCTGGTATGAAGATGTTCTCCAGAACAAGGAACTCACTCCGGCTATATGGTCGGGTTGGCTTCCTGGCGGTGAGCTAATGAAAG
>CAZSTA010000152.1:4077-9101 GCA_964609495.1 uncultured bacterium
ATGATTACACACTCCATCTTAGCTTTGCTGCTCCCTATCCACTGATAATTAAACGACTCGCCCGGGCAAACGTGACTGATTTCCATCTACCCAAGCACTATCTGAAGAAGTGGCACATAAAATACAATCCCGATGCGGATAAGCTAGCCCAAGAGGAAGGATATGATCACTGGTGGCAATTGTTCCAGAGAAAAGCAAATCTTAGTGGTGCTTTAGGTGCTGGAGCAGATCCTGATTCTCCCACTCTTAAAGCTTTCGTGCTTAGAAAGAAGGGGACTGACTTCGTGATGGCGGAGAGAAATCCCTATTATTGGAAGGTAGATCCTGAGGGCAACCAGCTCCCTTATATTGATAGGATCTTCGTTTCTACAGTTGGGGAGAGGGAGATGCTTAGTGCAAAGATAGTAGCTGGAGAAGTCGATCTTGAAGGTCTCCAGACAGATCTGAAGGATTTACCCCTCTATAAGGATAGCGCCGAACAAGCCAATTACCAGGTGCTTATCTGGAATAGGGTTCAGGGGGTAGATGTTTGCTACCAACCCAATCAAACTTATGCTGAGGATCTTGTCTTACGAGATATCTTACGAGATGTCAGATTCCGTCGGGCTCTATCGTTGGCTATTGATCGGGATGACATTAATGAAGCTATCTACTTTGGATTAGCAACTCCTCGTCAGACGACAGTTATTCCTCAGTCCAAGTATTTTGAACCGGAATTTGCTTCTGCCTATGCTGAATATGATCTCGACAAGGCTAATGCGCTCCTTGATGAGATGGGTCTGAAGTGGGATGAGAATCACGAGTATCGTCTGCGACCCGACGGTAAGAGGCTCTCTATAATCCTTGAATATGCTGAAATGGAGACGCCTAAAACTCCTACTAGTGAGCTTATTAAGGAGTATTGGAAAGATATCGGGGTTGATCTTAGCGTAAAGATGATAACTGGAGAGTTAGACTCGATACGTTATATGGGAAATCTAGTTCAAATGGGCTTGTGGCATGCCGATAGATGTGGATTTCTCTTTGATACCGAGCCTTTCTGGTGGGTTCCTATGCGATACCAATGGGAGTGCACCTGGGCTCCCTTATGGGCTCGATGGTATGAAACAGGAGGGGAAGCAGGGGAAGAGCCTCCAGAGGAAGTAAAGAAGAATATAGAGCGATGGGAGAGAATGAGAATTACTCCAGACGAAGAGGAAAGGATTCGTTTGGGTAAGGAGATATTGCGCTCCCAGGCTGAGAATCTCTGGACGATTGGGACTGTAGGCTTGGCTCCTCATCCTGTTATAGTGAGAAATAATTTGCGAAATGTCCCGGAAAAAGCTGTGTTAGGTTGGGATTACTTCTGGACATTGCCGCAAAAACCGGAGCAATATTTCTTCAAACACCCCCTACTTCCTAGTCAAGAGTAGGTAAGAGAATGAGGATTCCTGCCAACCAGGCAGGAATCCTCTGTTTCAACGGAGGAATATAAAGGATGCTATTTTATATGATCCGTCGACTTCTCTATATGTTCATTGTTTTATTTATAGTATCTATTGTCGCCTTTATCATTATTCAACTTCCTCCTGGCGACTATATAACTTCCTATATCAGACAATTAGCGGAGAGTGGACAAGCTGTTGATGAAGCCCAAATTGCTTCATTGAGAAAACAATACGACCTTGATTCACCAATGTATCTTCAATATTTTAAATGGATGTGGAAGATGCTTCACGGGAATTTTGGGATGTCCTTCTCCTGGAATAAACCGGTGAACAAATTAATAGCTGAGCGATTGCCATTAACGGTAATGATATCACTTGTTACCCTTGTTTTTACCTATATTGTCGCCGTTCCCATCGGGATTTATTCCGCTACTCATCAGTATTCTCTTGGTGATTACACCTTCACTGTATTTGGTTTTGTTGGCTTAGCCACTCCTAATTTTCTCCTCGCTTTGATATTAATGTTCCTTTTTTATAAATATTTTGGTCTTAGTGTAGGTGGTCTTCTCTCACCCCATTTTAAGCTAGCTTCCTGGAGTTTCGCGAAATTTGTCGATCTGTTAAAGCATCTTCCTATTCCTATAATAGTTATTGGCACGGCTGGTACAGCCGGTCTCATTCGAGTTATGCGCGGATGTCTATTGGATGAACTTCGCAAACAATATGTCATCACTGCTAGGGCTAAAGGAGTGGCGGAGAGGAAGCTTCTCTTCAAGTATCCAGTGAGGGTCGCGATTAATCCTATAATAAGCACTATAGGTTGGACCCTTCCTGCTATTGTCTCTGGGGAAACTCTCACGGCGATAGTCCTTAGCCTGCCCACTATGGGTCCTTTGCTTTTCCGAGCTCTATTGAGTCAAGATATGTATTTAGCAGGAAGCACTGTTATGTTCCTGACTTTCTTGACGATAATAGGGACCCTTATCTCTGATCTTTTGTTGGTTTGGGTAGATCCCCGTATTAGATATGAAAGTAAGTAATGATGATATGATAAAGTTAGTTTAATTAAACATATTTTGCGAGGGAGCGCGAAGTTAAGGTTACTCTATTATCATAATGGGAAGGAGGTGATAATTCAGGGAAGATACAAAGGTGATCGAGAGGTTAGGCCTATCAAAAAATCATTTCAAAAGGAGGAAAAAGAAGTGAAAAGGAACTTTACTATTGGTTTGGTAATTATGTTTATGCTTGTCTCAGTTCCCCTATTCGCGGCTGAGATGAAGTTCAACGAAGCTCCTATGTTAAAGGAACTAGTGGAGGCAGGTGAACTTCCTCCAGTGGAGGAGAGACTACCTGAGGAGCCCCTAGTGGTAGAACCAGTTGAGGAGATTGGACAATATGGAGGAACAATTCGAACTCCCTGCGTATTGACTAATATAGCTGTAGATGTTGGATGGATGAATGTTGAATCGATGCTTCAGTTAGACTGTCAGGTGGTAGATGTAGTTCCCCAAATTGCTAAGGGTTGGGAGTTCTCGGAAGACAAAAAAACCTTTACCCTCTATCTGCGGAAAGGAATGAAGTGGTCCGATGGGCATCCCTATACTGCTGACGATATTATGTTCTGGTGGGAGGATTTTACTTTAAATAAGGAACTCACCCCGATTTTGTGGACCGGGTGGGCTCCCGGCGGGAAAGCTATGAAGGTTGAGAAGGTAGATGATTACACGGTTCGGTTTCATTTTGCTGTACCTTACCTAAACTTCATCTACAGATTATTATCGAATCGCTCTCTTCCCAAGCATTACTTGAAGAACTTTCATCCAGGATATGTTTCAAAAGAAGAATTAGACAAGTTAATGAAGGAAGAAGGTTACGATAACTGGTGGGAACTGTTCAATGCAAAAAACGATTGGGTAGAGAATATCGATCTCCCGGTTGTTAATGCCTGGAAGATGTCCAAGATAACTCCCGAGGCAGGGTTTTTAGAGCGAAATCCCTATTATTGGAGGGTGGATACCGCTGGTAATCAGCTTCCTTATATCGATAAAGTAACGGGTCTGCGTATAATAGATAGGGAAGTAGCCAATATGAAGATAATAAGCGGTGAGGTAGATTATGCCTGTGCCGCTATGAAGCTGGAGGATTACCCTCTCTATATGGAAAGTAAAGAGAAGGGCGATTTTCGGGTTATGCTCTGGAAACTCCGTTTCCAGTCAGCCACTGGGTTTATGTTTAACTTGACTGACAATGACCCAGTTCTACGCGAGATCTTTCAAGATGTTAGATTCAGGAGAGCGATATCTTTGGCTATTAACCGGGAAGAAATTAACGAGGCTGTTTTCTTTGGGTTAGGTGTCCCTATGCAGTCAGCTATGCCTCCCGGTAGTCGCTTCTATGATCCGGAACTTGCTGAAGCTTATGCGGATTATGATCCTGAGGGAGCTAACAAGCTCTTAGACGAAATGGGGCTGACCGAGAGAGATGCAGATGGCTATCGTTTACGTCCAGACGGGGAGACTCTCATTATACATTTTGAGTGTACCGATATAGGTGCCGCCCGAGGGTTAATGAGTATATGGCCTATGGTGCAAGATTACTGGAAGGAGATTGGGGTCAAAACGGAAATAAAATTACACGAGCGCACCTTCTTTGACACTCGTTTAGCGGCGAATGAGGTATCGGCAACTATGTGGGGTATAACGGGCGTTGTAGATGCAGAGCTTTACACAACCGCTAGCTGGCTGGTGATCAGTAGTGAAAACTGGTGGAACAATAGCTGGTGGGGTCCCAAGTGGTATGATTGGTTTAACACTAAAGGAGAGACGGGCGAAGAACCAACAGAGGAGATTAAAAGACTTAATGAATTGTTCTACCGGATACAAGTCTCTCCCGATGAGGAAGAAAGAAATGAACTGATCAGAGAGATTCTGCGCTCCCAAGCCGAAAACCTTTGGATGATTGGGACTGTAGCGAATATTCCCCAGCCTATTGCAGTAAAAAATCATCTGCGGAACTTTGCTGAGGAGTGTGCCTGGACCGTTTATGGTCATGGTTATATGGTTTCAAATCCGTGTCAGTGGTTCGTGCGACAGTGAGATCTTAATTAACATAGAGGATCTCTAGTCGAAGCAAAAGACTAGAGATCCTCGTCTTTTAAGGTGAAGAAGTAGAAAATGTTACATTATATTATCCGCCGACTTCTCTATATGGTAGTTATCTTGATATTGATATCTGTGGCTGCCTTTATCATTATTCAACTCCCTCCGGGTGATTATTTAAATTCCTATATAATGAAATTACGGGCAACTGGTCAGACTGCTACTGAAGCAGAAATCGCCTCCCTGAGAAAACAATATGGCTTGGATTTACCAATATATCAGCAATACTTCAAATGGATATGGAAGATGCTCCACGGAAATTTCGGAAGATCTTTTCAATGGAACAGACCGGTGAAGGAGTTAATAGGGGAAAGGTTAGCTCTAACAGTAATCATATCCCTTTTCACCCTTGCTTTTGCCTATGTTGTGGCTATACCTATCGGGATTTACTCAGCTACCCATCAGTATTCTCCTGGTGATTACACCTTCACGGTTA
>CAZSTA010000153.1:0-9004 GCA_964609495.1 uncultured bacterium
AGTCGGGATCTCAACTTTTCCTATTTCGGTATAACTCCCCTCACCTAGAGGAGAGGGGACGAGAGTCATATCACCCTTATCGCTTAATAGAACGAATATCTCCGAATATTCATCTCCTAAAGCAAAGTGGAGAGCAACTGCTGATTTCCCCCTCTCAAAGGATTCAGCGATGCTCCAGCCTCTAGCTAAGGCTTCATAGAACGTATGAGCGAAGAGGATAGCCGCCTCATCGGCGACTGGATGCCTCTCATCTATAGCTACGACCGCGGGTATTCCCGCCTCTCGCAAAGCTCTGCCCACCCTCTCCGAGTGGCAGGCGCTAAGGACGACGAGCTTGGGCAGCTTAGGCACATTCTTGCATAGCAATTCGACGAGCTTCTCAGCGGTAAGCTTATGTGCCATTCCGAAGCTATTCTCAAATACCAGCTTTCCATCTTCGGTTCCATGACCTGTGAAGTGGATGATATCATAGTAGTCGAAGACAGTCGTTATAATATCGTTGGTCGTAGCTTGAGGGAGGAAACGCACTTGGATCGGCGCTTTAGCTCGATGAAGCGCATCCCGTAATTTCTCCTGTTCCTCAGCTACATTCAACTGGACTATAGGAGTGAAGGTGCCATATTGTTCACCATATTTAACAATGTTCTTTATAGTCATTAGAGGTCGGCTCGTGATGACTAATAAACGGAACGTGTCTTCTTCCATAGCTATTACCCTCCTAACTTTTCTGCGAAATCCGCCCCCCTCTCCAGCCTGGCTATAGTCCTCTCCTTACCTACCACAGCTAGCAACTCGAAGAGGCTGGGCCCTATGGTGGTGCCTGTTACCGCGGCTCTGGTAGGATGAATCAAAGCGCCAGCTTTTATCCCCAACTCATCTATTAATCCTCTCGTTGCCCTCTCCACACACTCTTCATCGAAGGAATCCAAAGCCTCGAACCTCTCCTTCAGCTTTCTCAGAAGCGAAGGGACTCCTTCCTTCTTCAACTGCTTCTGGGCTTTATTATCGAAGTCAAAATCATCGGTGAAGAAGAAGTATCCATAGTCTCCAAGTTCGTGGATGAATTTGATCCTATCGTGCATCAGGTTTAGCACTTCTCTAAGTTCGGGATCATCGGCGGTATAGTCCAAGCCGAATTTCTCCTTTAGATATGGTATCGCTAGCAGAGCTAATTTATCTATCGGCATCTGCTTTATATACTGCCCATTCATCCACTCTAACTTGGTGGCATCAAATATCGCAGGACTCTTCGATATCTTATCTAATGAGAATAGCTCGATCAATTCATCTATAGAGAATAGCTCACGTTCATTACCCGGTGACCAGCTCAGCAGGGCTAGGTAATTTACCATCGCCTCGGGAAGATATCCATTATCTCGATACCAGGTTACGGAAGTTGCTCCGTGTCGCTTCGACAATTTCGATCTATCTTTACCCAGAATATGGGGGATGTGGACGAAGAGGGGTGGCTCGAATCCAAGAGCCTCATATAGCAACAACTGACGGGGGGTATTTGATATATGTTGCTCCGCCCTGATTATATGAGTGATCTTCATCAAATAGTCATCGATCACGTTAGCGAAGTTGTAGATCGGGGTACCGTTGGATTTGAGAAGCACAAAGTCATCTAAGACCTTGCTATTGAAGGTTACCTTACCCACGATTATATCATCGAAGGAGATCTCTCTTTCCTCCTCGGGAAGCTTAAATCTCACTACATAGGGTTTTCCCTTGGCTTCGTTCGCCTCTATCTGCTCAGGAGTGAGGTTGCGACAGGTCCCATCATACTTAGGGGGCTTCTTCCGTTTGATGGCTTCCCTTCTCTTCTCCTCCAACTCCTCCTTGGTGCAGTAGCAACGATAAGCCTTTCCCTCTCGTATCAATTGCAGACCATATTTACGATAGATATCGAGGCGTTGCATCTGGAAATATGGACCATAGTCGCCGCCAACATCTGGACCTTCATCCCAGTCCATCCCTATCCACCTCATCCCGTCTTTGATAGCGTTCATCGACTCCTCCGTCGATCTAGCGGTGTCGGTATCCTCGATACGCAGAATGAAAACTCCACCCTGATTCCTGGCGAATAGCCAGTTGAATAGCCCTGTATGAGCAACGCCTAGGTGCAAATAGCCAGTTGGACTAGGCGCGAATCTAACTCTGACTTTACCTGACATCGAATCCCTCCTATCTCCTCAACACTTCAACTTGATTAACCGGGATATCAAGTTGCTTCTCATCGTCGAATCGAACCTCTAAACTCCTCCTCAATGGATAGACGTCAATTACCTCTCCTATTCCCCATTCTGTCTTAACTCTAGCTCCTATATCTGGCATATCCTTACGCAACTCTTGATAAGTTTCATACTCATATTCTAAACAACACATCAATCTTCCGCACAATCCAGATATCTTAGTTGGATTCAAGGATAGATTTTGCACCTTAGCCATCTTAACGGATATCGGCTCGAAGTTCTTCAGGAAGGTAGCGCAACAGAGCGGTCTTCCACAGCATCCCACTCCTCCTAAGAGCTTAGCCTCATCGCGAACTCCGATCTGCCTAAGTTCGATACGACTTCTGAAGATGCCCGCTAAAGCTCTTACTAGCTCTCTAAAATCGACCCGGCCATCAGCAGTGAAGTAGAATATTATCTTGCTCTTGTCAAAGGTATGTTCCACATCTACTAATCTCATCGGGAGTTTATATTCCTCGATTTTAGCAAGACATATATCAAAGGCTTTTTTTTCCTCCTCCTTATGCTCGGCGAATTTAGTTTTATCTCGCTCTACAGCAAGCCTCAATACTTTCCTGAGAGGTCTGACTATATCCTCTTCAGGAACCTCTATAGCTTCCATAACTATCTCTCCTAACTCTTTGCCACGCACCGTCTCCACTATACAGAGATCTCCTGTTTTAAGATCTAAGCCATTAGGATCGAAGTAATAAACTTTTCCAGCTTTTTTGAAGATCACCCCAACAACTATGAGCATATACATCACCTCCCTGCTTGGGAGAATATAACACTGTTTCTAAGACAAAACATTGCCTAACTTCAAAAATAGCACTTCCCAGGTTAATTGAACATTAACTTTATTTATCAAAGCGTTCTTTATCTCATCGAAGTAAGCGATTAGCTCTAAGAGACGTGGCAAGGAATAGTTCCTCATCTGAGAGCGAAGGATTACCTCCTTATCAGCATTGATTAGAAGGTCTCTCAAGGAAGTATCATCCTTACCGGAATTTAATTTCAAGAAGAGAAGATCGCGGTACCAGCCACCGATAACGCCGAAGATCTCATCGACTCTCTCCTGAAGTCCTTTGTCATCTTCCTTTTGAATCAGCTCGGAGGAGAATCGTCTCGCCAGCTGAAGGAGTTGAAGAGGTTTCGAGTTGGCAGCTGCCGAGAGAGAGGATATGATCATCTCCCTCCTCTCCAAGAATCCCTCCTCCTTCATCCGTAGCGCTTTCCCGAGGTTGCCTCCTGATAAAGTTGCTATTATATCCGCTTGTTGCCCCGATATTTCGCATAACTCCTGTACTTTTTGAGATATCATAGCTCTAGGGATAAGATCGAACTTGATCCTTTGACAGCGAGAGATTATAGTGGGAAGTAGAGAGTCCTCCTGGGAGGTAACAAGTATTATCAACGAGTGGGGAGGAGGCTCCTCTAAAGTCTTCAAAAGGCTATTTGCGGCTTGAGGTGTCATCTTCTCCGCCTCAGAGATTATGTAAATTTTCCAACGCCCTTCGAGGGGTTTTAGGCTTATCTCCTTTTGGAGTTCTCTCATTTGAGCTATAGATAAGGACAATCCCTGAGGCTCTATCACCTTGACATCGGGATGATTCGAGTCGTTGATCTTGCGACAGGATAGGCAAATGCCACAAGCCTCATCGCTATGCTCAACGCAGTTTAAAGCCTTAGCCAGCGCTAAAGCGGTTGCTCGCTTCCCTACCCCCCGAGGTCCGCTGAATAGATAGGCATGCGTGAGGCGATTCCTTCTTATAGAATTACGCAGGATATTTATAGCTCGTTCCTGTCCAATTATATCCTTAAAGGTCATTTCTCCTAGCCTCTAAAAACTTATCAATTATATCTCTTATAATTTGCTGAGTCTCCTCTATATTCCCTTCCACTTCTACTATTCGAAAGCGTTCAGATTCCTCATGAGCAAGGGATAAAAAACCCCGGCGAACTCGTTCTTGAAGTTCCAATCCCCCCGCTTCGATTCGATCATAGTCGCCTCTCCGAGTAGTATCGTCTGCAGAGATTACTCGCTTTAATCCTAGGGAGGGTTCTATATCGAGCAGGATCGTAAGGTCTGGCTTCAATCCTCCAGTTGCTATGCGATTCAATTCCGCTATGAGCTTTAAATCCAATCCCCGGCCATATCCCTGATAAGCAACCGTAGCATCGCTGAAGCGAGAGCAGATCACGATCTTGCTCTCTTGAAGAGCAGGCACGATCTTTTCCAGCACATGCTGAGCACGGCTGGCGGAGAATAGCAGAAGCTCGGTGAGAAAACGCATCTCCCGATTAAGCGGATCTAGTAGGATCTCTCTGATCTTATCCCCTATACGAGTGCCACCGGGCTCGCGAGTATATATCACCTCATAACCGCATCTTTTGAGATAGCCAGTTAATAACTCTGCCTGAGTGCTTTTCCCTCCTCCATCTATACCTTCGAGGGTTATGAAAACTCCTCTCGGATTCTCCATTTCTATTTTCGAACTAGACATAATTTTATACTTTCGCATATTTTTGAAAAATCCAGCATTTATGCGGGTTCTTGTAGGGAGCATGTTACAACGCACCCCTACCCCAAAATCCGTTTTCAGTTCAGTGTTCCCCTAAAAGTGCAAAACTATAGCCTCTAAATAATAGCATATTTTAAGTGCCTTGTAAAGGGTTAGGTTTCTGAAGTGAGGTATTCTTCCCGATTATTCCTTAATCGGAGATCTTCAAAGTCGCACCTTTATCCGCCGATTGCACTATCTGGGAATAGAGCCTCAAGAAGCCCTTCTTTATCTTAGGTTCGGGCGGTTTCCAATCCTTCAAGCGTCTCTTTATCTCCTCCTCCGATACCCTCAGATTCAAACTACGATTCGGAATATCGATCTCTATTATATCTCCATCTCGAACTGCCGCCAAGGGGCCTCCCACCGCGGCCTCAGGGGAGATGTGCCCAATACAGGGACCCCTCGTAGCTCCGGAGAATCGCCCATCGGTAATCATCGCTACCGAATCACCAAGCCCCATCCCTACCAACACCGCCGCCGGAATGGAGAGTTCTCTCATCCCTGGACCTCCTCGTGGTCCTTCATAGCGCACTACCAATACATCTCCGGGTTGAACTTTATGAGATAATAGTTCGGTTCTAACCTCCTCCTCAGCGTTGAATACCTTCGCCTTCCCCCTATGAACTCTCATTTTGGGATTTACTCCGCTGACTTTGACAACTGCTCCCAGAGGAGCTATATTGCCCTTGAGGATAGCTATCCCTCCCTCTTCAGCTAAGGGGTTATCTAAAGGACGAATAACATCCTCCCTCAATACTTGGGCTCCTTCTAAATTATCTCTAAGTGTTTTTCCAGTTACTGTCAATTGATCTAAATTCAACAGAGGAGAAAGGATCTTTAGTAGAGCAGGGATACCTCCCGCCTCATCTAGATCTCGCAGATTGTATTGAGAGGCGGGCTTGAACTTGGCTAAGAGAGGTGTCTCCTTACTCAACTTATCGAAGAGATCAAGATTTATATCTATTCCTAATTCCTCCCCTAGGGCTGGTAGATGAAGCAGGGTATTTGTAGAGCCGCCGATAGCTAGATCGACTCGAACTGCATTCATCAAAGTTTGAGCTGTAAGGATTTGAGATGCTCTAAGATCCTCCTCGATCATCTCCACGATACGCTTTCCAGTCGCCTTAGCTAGATGCAAACGGCGAGATTCTACCGCGGGGATAGTAGCACACTTGGGAAGCGATAAACCCATTGCCTCTACCAGACAGCACATAGTATTAGCAGTCCCCATCATATTACAGATGCCCACACTAGCGCAGGTCTCGGTCTCAATGCGCTGGAACTCATCCTCATCGATCTCGCCCGATGTCACCCGCCCAATCGCCTCTTTAACATCACATGTCACCCAATCCCTTCCCTCTCTATGGCGGGGAAGCATTGGTCCGCCAGTTAAGAAGATGGTAGGAAGATCTAAACGAGCGGTAGCCATCAGCATACCAGGGACTATCTTATCGCAAGAGCAAAGCATCACCAAACCATCGAGGCTATGAGATTGAGCCATCAACTCCACCGAAGCGGCGACGATCTCCCGAGCCGGCAAGATATAGTGCATTCCAAATCCTTGAGCTATCCCATCACAAGGAGCGATAGTATTAAACTCGGCTGGCGTCCCTCCTGCTCTCCATATCCCCTCTTTAACCGCTTGAGCGAGGGTTCTCAGATGAGCATGACCAGGATTGAGTTCGCTATAGGAATTGGCTATCCCAATTAAAGGTTTTGCTAAATCGTCATCGGTAAATCCTATCGAGCGATAGAGCGATCTAGCATAGGCTCCGGTCCTTCCTCTCAGCACATCTTGGCTTCTCAGTTTGGGCATAATCTATTCATCTCCCCTTATTATATCGGTTTCACTTAATAGAAATTATATCATATCAAACCCGGTTTAGCAATATAAAATGAGGGATTTGATCTCTCTCCTTTGCGGAGGGGGAGAAAGGAGATTGTGCTTGACACAGGAGTTCAAATGTGATAGAATAAAAAGCAATTTAGGACTATCCTAATAAAGAAGTTATAAGGGGAAGCATATAATTAAGGTATATGTATATCTTATAGCAGGGTTGATGTTAATCTTGCTCTTTACCATAGCTGAGAGAGGAGAAGCTCAACATCGGCTGGATAAAGCTTTCGAATTCGGTGGTAAGGAGCGGGATAAAGGGTTGCTTAAAGATCCTTCTGGCTTGGCTTTCAGTGAAAATGGTGATATCTTCATCACTGATAAAGGACGTGATAGAATCTGCCGCTTCGATCGAGAGGGGAAACTTCGGACAGAGTTCATACTCTATAACGAGAGCGGAGATATACTGGAAAATCCCTCCGATATAGCTTTAGATAGCCAGGGGAATATGTATGTTATAACCTCTTTTTCCGCAAAGGTCTTTAAGTTTGATCCCCAAGGGGAGCTATTGTTCTCCTTTGGGGGAAGGGGAGCGAAAGAGGGCGAATTCTCAGCAATACCTAAGGCTTTAGAGGTAGATCAACAGGGGAATATATATGTAATTGAGAGCGATTATATTCATAAATTCGACTCTCAAGGAGGCTTTATCTATAGAATTGGAGGATATGGCGGCGAGCAAGGCAAATTCGATGATCCAGCCTCTTTGATCCTTGATTCTCAAGGATCCTTATATATCGCCGATCAGGGGAATAATCGAGTCCAGAAGTTCGATTCAAGTGGGAACTTCCTTCTCTCCTTCGGACATAAGGGAAAGAATATGGGAGAGTTTATTGATCCTAAATATATACATCTAATCGGTGATACTATATTCGTTGTCGATGAGGCTAGTTATGATATCTGGAAGAGTGATAAGTGTCTACGACGCATTCAGCTCTTTAACATTTATGGAGAATATAGAGGTAAGATATTATACAGTCGCGGAGAAGAGCAAGACGAGGATGAGGAATCGGCACCTCTTCGGTTTAAAGCTATAGATAATTTCTCCCGCATCTATCTATTTCACCGGTATCAGAAGAAATTTATCGTTTATAATGTTCGAGAGCTAAGCTTTCGTTGGTCTGAGATCGAGAGCGATTATTATCTAACTCTAGCTAACTCAAGGGGAGAGGATGTTTATGAAAGCTTGAGCGATCCAAATATCATTCCCGAGGATAAGGAAAGATGGACAAGTTTCGATACAATTCAGAATTTCACCCTAAATTATCAAGTGGATGAGCGCCTAAGTTTTTACTTAACGGATGAGATTACTTTTGGCAACAGGGATGATGATTCGCACTGGAGCGCTGAGGAAGGATTCGAATGGGGAGGAAAGGAGAAGGAGACAAAGAACGATCTTGAATTTAAGGTTAGCTATCTATATGATGCCACAAAAGAACTTGCTCTTTTAGGAACGATAGGATTTTCTCTCGACTACCTGCGAGATGAGGATAATCCTTTGGATATATCTGATCTCTCTTCTGAGGTATCCCGAACTGCCACTAAGAAGGCTTATTTAGAGCTTATCTATGATCTTAGTTCCTACTCAGATATAACTTTGAAGTTGGAAACCATTTCTACTGAGGAGAATGAAAAGGTCTATGATCTGGAAGGTGTAAAGATAAAGGACAAAGAGGAAAGCGATTTGGAACAGACGATCAGTCTAACTTTACATTTAAGCTTTTGAGGCGAATAAGGAGGATGATATGAATAGTAGTAAGGTAATCAGCGAGTCGGAAAGATTATTAAAACAGCTCGATAGAATACAGGGATGCCTCAACTGTAGCGAGAGGAATGCCTGTGAGTTATATAACTTCTCCGTCCAAGCCTCTCGGAAGATTATAGAGGAGAATAATCTTAAGGACTCTTTTCTAGGACATCTATTAGCGAGAAGTTTAAGCTGGATGGTAGCTGAAGAAGCCCAGATAATGCAGATAATAGATGAGGAGGGCGTTATGGTCAGCTACAGTAATGGAAAGAGCGAAAGCAGTGAGGAGGATTATGAGAACCTTTATGATTATGATGGATATGACGAGGAAGAAGAGAGGGAAGAGCCTCATCCTCTATTGGATATTCAATTCAAATTAAGAGGTCATATCAGGGAGACTATGAGGTTACTTATGGAGATGAGTAAGTAGTATCCTCTCGATTAATAGAATCCGAGGGGCGTTCCTCATCGAGAGAAACGCCCTTTAAAGGAAACTTTTGCAGGCAATAAAACTCAAGTGTTCTGGTAACTTTTGCAGACAAAAATATATAAGGTTAAAAAGTTACCA
>CAZSTA010000154.1:0-9000 GCA_964609495.1 uncultured bacterium
CCGAAGATCGTAGGCACTATCGCTAATAACAGAAATAATAGGTAAGTAAAGGGAAGATAGGGGTATAGAGGCGTCCTAGTGATCAAGCAGAGGATTATTAGGATAAAGGTGCACATCGAATAGACAACGAGGACGTAAGGCAACAAATTCAACCTTTTTCTAAGCTTCCCACCAATGAGGAAATATGCGGCAAAAGTTATCGAACCTCCCAAGGCGAGCATATCGCCGAGAAATTCAAGTGTGCTGAGGTTGAAATCCTCGACTGCGATGACCGTGCTTCCCAGCAAGGCGATCCCTATTCCAATGATGAGGATCTTGGATATTCGCTCTTGGAAGAGGAAGCGAGTAGCTAGGGCGACGAAGATGGGCTGGGTATTGACCAGGACGACCGCACTAGCTACGGAGGTATATTGAAGGGAATACATCCAGAGGACGAAGTGAATGCTCAGGCAAAATCCAGAGATAAGGGAGTAGAAGAGATCTTTTTTGCTTAAAGCGCTTAACTCTTTCCAACCGGTGTAGAGGGTGAAGGGGGCAATGATGAGAGAGGTAAATCCCATTCGATAGGTAGCTATAACCAGGGGAGGGGCATCGCATAATCTGATGAAGATGGCTGAGAAGGAGACCGCGAAGACTCCGAATAATAGAGCTAAATAGGGATTGATGACAGGTTTATCCATTCTCTCGCCTTTTCAAATTCTTCATTTTTCCCCCCTCACCCTGGCCCTCTCCCACGAGGGGAGAGGGAACGTTCCCCCGCCCTTGATGGGAGGGGGAAATCACTTAAGCTTCACTACTACTAATCCAAATATATCCAGCTCAGATATTGTGAACCGAACATAACCTTCATATTCTACATAATCCAAAATTGGGGTCCTGATATCTGGCGATCTTAAATCTATCGCCTCGAGGGAATATCCCTCTGGCAGTTTAATTTCTACCTCTAAACCCTCGATCGTCCCTTTTCCTAAGTTGACTATAGGGATCGAAAGAAAATCATCGCCTTGTCTTAATTCGAGGTAAATATCAGCCACCGCGTTAGTTCGCAATTCAGTTGTCCTGCCGACTTCTTCCAACTCGAACTTCTCCAATCCCTCCAGCGCATTCTCATCTCTCCTGTTGTGCCACTCATCGTTCTCTCCAGTTTCACCAAGAGTGACTATCTTCCCACCTCTCCTCACATAATCCCTTATTATCTGAGCTTCCTCATCGCTCATATCCGCCACGTTTGGTAACACTAGATAATCGTAGCCTTCCAGTCTGCTTGAGGTCAAGCCATTATCTATTATGATCTCAAAGGGGATATGATTCTCAAGGAGCATAGCGCATACTTCCCTATATTTTGAGAAGAACTTGGTCCCAGAGGTGTCATAAAACTCGGCGGCTCCGCCCTGGTCCAGAAAATCGCGACTCCTCGAGGAATACAACACCGCTACTTCGACTCGTGGCTCGGTTTCATAGATGATATCTTGATGATCCTTGATCCAGGAGAAGATCCTCCTTCGATATATATTGCCCGCCGAACCAGCCATAATCGGACCTTGAGTCTCGTAGTAATTCGCTCCATTAGCTAGGATTATCCCTGCTAACCTCTCAGCATCAGGGGGTTTATAACCATAGGTCAAGATCCAGGATGGCTTACCTCTATCTGTCGCTCGGGCATATTTGATCATAGTTGCGAAGGCTAACCACTCTTCGAGAGAAGCTTCTGACATCCCTTTCTCTCCAAGATCGACTCTATCTGCAATAGTGCAGATCTCATGGCCAGTTGAGATATCGGGTATGGTGGTATAATAGGTGGGATCATTAGCGTATCTCGTGCTACCATTATGATCGATGTTCCAATTCTCCCCGAAGAAGACTATATCAGGATCGACTTGTTTAGCTGCTTCTTTGACGCTGATGAGGAAATCTCCGATCTGTTTATGTCGCCAGATGATCCATATTCTCCAATTCGGATCATCCCAATCCTCTTCCTCTGGGATATCCGAGCCGGTTTCCTCCCGAAAACGCTGAACGCCGAATCTATCAGTTGAGGGCCATAGATCTCCATGCTCGCCTATCGAATCTTCCAGATAGACGGTATCAATCCATAAGCCATCGACCCCAGTCTCGGCTATTCCTTTAACTCGCTCTATATAGAAATCCAAGTAAGGAGAGGATGGAGATACCCATACATCTATATTCCCCTCCTCCAACCAATGTTCCTGCTCAGCACTTATATCGCTGAAGGAGATAGGCTTTCCCTCTAGGGATATTTGAAGCCAGTCAGGATGCTCCTTGGCTGGATCTCGATCTTCATCGGAAGATATAAGCTCTAATCCAGTTAGATACCAAACTACCATCAGCCCTAGATCATGAGCTTTCGACACTACTCTCCTTATCAGCTCTAAGTTCTCTTGGTATTCCTCATCATCATTCCAAGCTGTATAGCTCCATCCCAAAGGACAATCGGCGATGATAACACTGACTTTCTGCTCCTTCAACTTCTCCAGTTTCTTCTCAATATCCTGTTCACTCTCATCTGGCTCGAAGAAGGCTCCCACAATCCTAGCTCGATAGGCCCAGAGAGGAAAACTCCTCGCCCCAGCGACTTCCCCAAAAAGCACGAAAGCTGATATGAGAAATAGGATTATAAAGATCCTTTTGATTCTCACATCGTTCACCTCATCTAAGCTTAGAAGTTCTAGTGAATTACATACTCTACTTCTTGGGAATTAAACAGATGAATCTTAGTTCATCCTCGCCAGTATTCTTGAATTGGTGAACCTCATTGCCTGGGACGAAGATCACATCTCCAACTCCGATCTCATGCTCTCCATCCTCACTCACAACAACTCCTTTTCCCTTTAGGATGAATACCTCATGCTCCCAAGCATGGCTATGATAAGGAGAATACCCGCCTGGTAGGAACTCGAAGACGCGCATCACAAAGTTGGGAGCTCCCTCCTTCTCAGTAATGACCCATCGAATCTTGACATCCTTCGCCCCTTGTTCGACATCGACCGCTTCAACCTCGCTATAATTTCTTATCAACACCCTCTATCACCTCCTCTCCGACTCTCTTTCTAACTATATTGACTATGGCTATTCCTCCTAGAATAGCCGCCATCCCTAGGATGATCTTCGTTTCGAATATCTCGTTCAAGAATATTATTCCCAATACAATCGCTACCGCAGGAGTCGCAAAAGCGACAAGAGAAACATTAGTTGCTCCAATATTGTCGATCAGCCAGAAGTAGAGGACGAAGGCGAAAGCCGATCCTAATAACGCTAAATAAAGGAGCGAAGAGACCGAGGATAGGGAGAAATGTAACCTCGCGTTATGCTCAATTAATAACCCTAAGGGTAAAAGGATTATCCCATTGGCTATCTGAGCGGTGGTGATGACCAGGGGATTCATCTCGCGCACCGCCCTCTTTGCATATACAGTCGCTATAGCATAACTCAAGCTTGAGCCAAGGATCGCTAACTCTCCCTTTATATGATCAACTGAAGCCCAACCTGTAAATTTGAGTTTATCCCCTATGAGTAATAAGACTCCTCCAAAGCCAATAATCAAACCGATAATCTTCCCAAAATCTAGCTTTTCATCGCTTAACCAGAAGTGAGCGATGATCACCACAAAGAAGGGAAGAGTGCTGGTAAGGATTGAGGTCAGCCCAGAGGAGATAAACTGCTCCCCCCAAAAGAGGAGCGCATAGGGAAGGGTTGTCATAAAGAAGCCAAGTATTAGGAGAGAAAAGATGTCATTCCTTTGGCGGGGTAACTTTTCTCCTCCTGCTCGCATCACCAGATAGATGGCAACGAAAGCGATGGCGAAACGCATGCCTGCGAATGTCAGAGGAGGGAAGCTATCCAGTCCAACCTT
Source organism: uncultured bacterium (assembly GCA_964609495.1). Classification (GTDB taxonomy): domain Bacteria; phylum CAZSTA01; class CAZSTA01; order CAZSTA01; family CAZSTA01; genus CAZSTA01. Next base: position 3,872 of record CAZSTA010000154.1, read on the forward strand.
GATAGCCATAAAGGTGGAGCCCCAGATTATACATAGAACTATGAAGGCGATGACGAAGTAGAATCTTTTATTCAATATTTACGCCCTCCAAGGATAAAAGGCGTCTCTTCCACTCCAATCCAGAGGAGAATCCTCCTATTTTTCCTCCCCCAGCTATTACCCGATGACAAGGAACGATCAGAGGGAGAGGATTAGAGGCCATCGCTGATCCTACCGCCCTCGAAGCTCTCGGTCTCCCTATCTGCTTAGCGATCCATCCATAGGATCTAGTCTCGCCATAGGGTATCTTCCTAGCGGTTTGCCAGACCTCCTTCTGAAATTGAGTAGCCTCATAAAAATCGAGAGGATAGTCAAACTCAATCCTCTCTCCTAAGAAATATCTTTGGAAGGTACTTATTATCTCTTCAAAATTGCTTTGTCCCTCTCGAAGCTCGAAAGTCTCCCTTCTTTTCTTCCTTTGAGCTTTCTTCCATCTCTCCTCCAGCTCGAACTTCAATTCGATGCGCACATCCTCTTCACTCTTATGAGGGATAGTAACAGCTATTAGTCCTGAACTGCTTTTGGCGACCCCCATCCGTCCCAATTCTGTAGGAAATATAGCATAATCGATTATCATTGACTAACGCTCTCTTTGAAGTGATTTAGGATCTTTTTATTTTACTCTCTTTTGAGGTCCTGAACTCACCTTAAATCACCCTCCCCTAACCCCTCCCATCAAAGGAGGGGAAAATAGAGAGTAACTCCTCCCATCGAGGGAGGGGGGAAACTAATCTCATTAAGAGAGGGGCTTAATTATGTTCCCTCTCCCCTCGCGGGAGAGGGATAGGGTGAGGGGGATTTATATCTTGAACTGACAATCTAAAAGCTGAGCTTGGAATTACTTTTCAATATCTTCTGCTTTCCCTTTCCTTGATCAAAGACTAAGGCACTCCCTAATATCTTTTTAGCTTTATTCTTAAGTTCCACTGCGATCTCTCCTACTTGAGCATAACGTGTTATTTCTCTATACTCATTGGAGATAGCAGCCAAGGAGATCGACATCAGAGTATATCTTTCAAGCTGCCCCTTTCTATTCTCGGCTTCGATATATCCTCTAGTTCGAGCCTCGGCATCGTAGTAAAGAGGCATAACTTTATCGAAGGTTCTCATAGTATAAACACTAACTGCTTCTACCTTATCCGGGGTAGTTATTATAATAAAGTCATCGCCTCCTATATGTCCTATCAGATCGTTCTTATTCCCGTGTATAGCCACTGCCTCAGTTATAATCCTGGATGTTTGGCGGATAATCGAATCTCCCTTGACGAAGCCATAAGTATCGTTATAGGCTTTGAAATCATCTATATCGGAGTACAAAACGACGAAGGTCTCCCCTCGCTCAATACGTTTATCTACCTCCCTCCCAATGGCGACGGGACCAGGAAGCTCACTAGTGGGATTAATGTCGATCTCTAATTCTCTCCTCTTTAAAAGAGTAACCACTCTCATCTCTAGCTCTTTAGAAGAGAAGGGTTTCGCTATATAATCATCAGCTCCCATCCTAAGACCTACGATCTTCTCACTGGTATTACCTAAGGCTGAGACGAAAATAATGGGAATCTGGTTGGTAGCTCTATCATCTTTAAGCTCTTTGAATACCTCGTAGCCATCCTTGGTAGGCAGCATAATATCTAACAAGATGAGATCTGGTTGTTCTTCAATAGCCCTCTCAAACGCCTCAGTTCCATCAAAGGCTTGGGAAGTATCATAACCAAGCCCCTCTAAAGTGAAGGTAAGTATATTAGTGATATTAGGCTCATCATCAACTATCAATATCCTCCTTTTTCTCTCCTGCCCCCTCTTTGTTTCAACTAAGAGCGTCTTTATCTTATCTATAAAAACTTCCCAATCTATCGGCCTCTCCAGAGTGAAGTAATTCCCCCGCTTGTCCAAGTGCATATCTTTCGAGCCAGAAAGGATCACAATAGGAATATCTTTAGTATTGGGATCGCTATTTAATACCTGAACTATATACTTTTTATCTATATTTTCTTGCATATCCAAGCTTTCGACATCTATGAGAACGATATCAGGAAGGACTTGGCGAGTCCTATCGAGAGCCTCTTCTCCACTATTGACTCGCTCTATCTCCAATTCTTGCTTCCCTAATCTATTCTTAATATCATTAAAGAGGTTATCATCATCTCCGACGAAGAGTAGCGTCTTATTCCCCTTTCCCTCCACCCTAGCTAGAGGTTGGCTATAAGAGGCGAGAGTTCCTCTCTTATCCTTTAGTTCGATAGAGAAGCGATCCCTATCAGCAGAGATCTGATATTCAGAGGAGGTGGCATAATCTTTGGAGATGATAAGGGAAACTCCTGATAATCCGCCGTCTTTATCTCGAAGGGGTAATATCTCAATATCCAAAATAGAATCTCCTACTTTCACCCCCTCTTTTTGCTTACGCGAGGGGATGTCACGGAGGATATCTTTAAGAGGTTTGATTTCACTTATCTCTTTTCCCATAGGATCATCTGAAATCCCAAGGAGTTTTCTAGCCGCCTCGTTGATAAACGACACTTTATTCTCGCTGTTACTTATGATTATACCTTCATTTGTATGAAGCAAAGTTTCATACAAATATCTATAGTCCAGTTTATCATCATTTTTCTTTCCCATATCTCATCTCCTCCAATCTGGATCCCTCGGTAATATTTACTAAGCTTGATATAGATTGGAGATAGTGAAGAAAATTCACTTATTAGATATTACCAATTTATTTCAGGTTTGTCAATAGTTACGTTTCCTCCTAGCTCCTGATATTCGGTGTAATATCATTCATCATTGCCTCTTATAGCCTCAGCTATGTTTTCTGCCAAATCCTCTAACTCTCTCATATCTGGTCCCTCAACCATAATTCGAATTAAGGGTTGGGTGCCCGAGGGACGGATTAAGACCCGGCCTCGTCCCTCAAGTTTTCTCTCTGCCTCAGCGATCGCTCTCTCGACCTCCTTGTCCTTCCTCCATCTTCCCTTATCTTTAACTTGAACGTTGACCAATAGTTGAGGTAGCTTCTTCATAATACTTGCTAATTTAGAGAGGGACTCCCCCGAAGCGACTAAACAATTCAGAAGCTGGAGAGAAGTAATTATCCCATCTCCGGTCGAACTATGATTGAGAAAGATGATGTGTCCGGATTGCTCTCCTCCGAGAATGACTCCTCTTTTGTGCATCTCTTCCAGAACGTATCTATCTCCCACTTTAGTTCTGATCATCTTAATTCCTAATCTGGAGAGGGCTATCTCTAATCCGATATTACTCATTACCGTAGTTATCAAGGTATTATTGACGAGCATATCATTATCTTTAAGATAGTTGCTACATATAGCCATAATCTGATCTCCATCAACTATATCCCCTCTCTCATCCGCTAGGATAACGCGATCAGCATCACCATCGAAGGCTAAACCCAAATCTGCTCTATGAGCCAAGACGGATCTCTGGATCGTTTCGGGATTGGTTGAGCCACAGTTAACGTTTATATTCACCCCGTTTGGTTTATCATAGATAGATATTACCTCTGCTCCTAAACTTTGAAAGAGGTAAGGTGCTAGATTGTAACTTGCCCCATTGGCGCAATCCACAACTAACCTCAAACCCTTAAGATTCAAATTCGCGGGGATAGCACTCAAGACGAAATCCGAATATCTTTTGTTGGCATCTTCAACCTCCCGAATCCTTCCCACCTCTTCACCAATAGGGCGATAATCATCTATATCGCCATTTTTGATTATGTTCTCTATCCTATCCTCTAACTCATCATCTAACTTAAATCCCTGGGCAGAGAAGTACTTTATACCGTTATCCTCCATAGGATTATGGGAGGCCGAGATCATCACTCCCGCATCTGCAGAGAGATCTTTAGTCAGAAAAGCCACAGCCGGGGTCGGCATTACACCCACTCGTAGGACATCCACTCCTACTGAACATATACCAGCGATCATAGAGGCCTCCAGCATATCCCCGGAAATCCTGGTATCCTTACCAATCACTATCCTTGCTTTTGTCCCTTTGCCCTGAGAAAAGAGAAAAGCTCCTACTCTTCCCAGCTTAAAAGCCATCTCTGGGGTCATCGGCTCTTGATTGGCTATCCCTCTCATCCCATCGGTGCCGAATAATCTCTCCATCTATATTATCTATCTCCTCTCTTATTCCGATTTTATCCTGCTTATGATTCTAACCGGAACTATTTTGACCACTTTTACATTGGGAGGAGCGTAGGCTACTATATTCCTAGAAAATTCCTTATTAATCCCTTTTAGATCAATAGCAGCCCTTATATCGCCCTCTTTTAATCCTCTGAGTTCTTCCTCCTCCCCGCGAATCGTAACCTGAATCTTATCGGGAATTATATCATCTAGATCCCACTTCGGGGGATGTAATACCTCTAATTTCACCTCAAGGATCATATCCACTTGGGGATTAGTATCATTCGTAGTATTAAAGTCTGCTCGCTTTTGATAAGGCAAGATGGGGATATTGATAATACTAAAGCGCAATAGAACTGCTATGAGAATAGATAGTAGCTTTATATCCCAATTTTCAACGAAGAATTTTTTAAAAGATGCCCACTTCATCTCATTAAACTTTGTCCTAGTGTTGAATTGCCCTTCTCCTGATTGGTTTGAAGAAGGATGTCTTCACCGCCTTAGGCAAATACAACCTCTCCAGGAGCTTCCTGAGAGTAACCTTATCCAGATAACGAGTTAAACGACCATTATTGGCAACCGAGATTATACCTGTTTCCTCTGAGACGACAATAACTATAGAGTCTGTAAGCTCAGCAGTTCCCAAGGCGGCTCGATGACGAGTTCCTAATCTGTTATCCAAACTCGTTCCTTGACTCAAGGGAAGGAAACAGGCAGCTAATTCGATTCTATTTTTCTTAATTATCACTGCTCCATCATGAAGAGGGGTTTTGGGAATAAAGATATTGGCCAAAAGATCGGCGGAGATCAAGCTATCAATTCTGACTCCCCCTTGGATTATATCTTTCAGCCCCATCTCTCTCTCCAGAACAATGATCGCCCCTGCTCTCTCCTGAGATAACTCGTCACACGCTTTCACGATCTCCTCTATCGCTTCCTCCC
>CAZSTA010000155.1:0-8983 GCA_964609495.1 uncultured bacterium
GAAGTTGTTGCTAATCAGATAGTAATGATAAATCCTGCTCTGGAGCCGAAGGTAGGAAGCCTTGTGATCGAATCAACTCCCCCGGAAGCGGAGGTATATTTGAATGGAGAATTGAAAGGCAAGACTCCGCTCAAGTTAGATAGCTTAACAGTGGGAAAGATTAAGCTGGAGATAGTTAAGGAGGGATATGGTGACTGGGAAGGAGAAGTGGAAGTTGTTACCAACAGAACAACAATGATAAATACTTCTCTGGAGCCAGGAAATGCTGAGGTTCATTATAATCTAGGGAATGCCTACTATGCTCAAGGGAAGCTAAAGGAAGCTATCTTGGAGTATCAAGCTGTTCTCCAGCTCAAGCCCAATCATGTTCTCGCTCACTACAATCTAGGGGTTGCCTATTATGATCAAGGGAAGCTAGAGGAAGCTATCTCCGAATATAAACTCGCCTTAAAGCTTAAGCCCGATTTTGCCGAAGCTCGCTACAATCTGGGAAATGTTTACTACGATCAAAGGAAGCTAAAGGAAGCTATCTCCGAATATAAACTCGCCTTAAAGCTTAAGCCCGATTTTGCCGAAGCTCGCTACAATCTGGGAAATGTTTACTACGATCAAAGGAAGCTAAAGGAAGCTATCTCCGAATATAAACTCGCCTTAAAGCTCAAGCCTGATTATGCTCTCGCCTACTACAAATTAGGAAATATTTACTATGATCGAGGGAAGCTAAAGGATGCTATCTCCGAATATAAAACTGCCCTCAAGATCGACCCTGATTATGCCCCTGCTCACAACAATCTAGGGAATGTCTATAAAGTTCAGGGGAAGCTAGAGGAAGCTATCTCCAAATATGAAACTGCTATCAAGATCGATCCTGACTATGCGGACGCTAACTACAATCTAGGGGATGCCTACTATGATCAAGGGAAGCTAAAGGAAGCTGTCTTCGAATATGAAACTGCTATCGAGATCGATCCCGATTATACAGATGCTCACTACAAGTTAGGGAATGTCTATAAAGTTCAGGGGAAGCTAGAGGAAGCTATCTCCGAATGGCAAATTACTATCAAGATCGATCCTAGTGATGATATTGCTCACTACGCTCTAGGTTTTGCTTATAAGGAGAAGGGAGAAAAAGAGAAAGCAATTGAACACTTTAAGATATTTTTAGAATTATCCAAAGATAAGGGTTTGAAAAATAACGTTAAGGAAGAAATTGAGGAATTGAGTAAGTAGCCATCACGATCATTTAATCTGTACCTCCTGTGGAAAGATAATTGAATTCGAGAATCCTATGATCGAACAACTTCAGAGGCAGATAGCTGAACAGAATGATTTCTTGGTTAAAAGCCATAGGCTAGAGATGTATGGGCTTTGCGCTGATTGTCGTAAAAAATCGGCTTCTAGCTTCTGATCGCTCTTATTATTAACCCATTGAGGGGGGAAGTATGCCACTTGATATGGAAAAACGTGATCAGATAGAGCAAATTTTTAGGAGATTCTTGTTAAATCGTGTCAAAACGATCCGTAGGTTAAGGATGGCCGATTTAGACATAAATCCATTTCTCCTTCGGCTTCTCTCTAATGAGTTGGGTCTCGATAATTCAGAAGCTATTGTTCGATGGCTTGTAAACCAGAGGCTTGAGCGGGGAACAGTTACATCGTTCGGCATTGCTTTACAGGATGCTGCTAAAGTGTTCTCCGAAGGTACTGGGGTAGAGGGTGCCGATATTCTAAAAACTAAGGAAGGCAGACATTATCATATTCAAGTTAAGAGCGGACCAAACACAATCCCTAAGGATTTAGGAGTAAGGATAGCTCAACTTTTGCGTTCTGCCCAGAGACGAAACCGGGGTTCATTAGCCCTTTACGGTATGTGTTATGGCAGTAGGGCGCGTGTCAGCAGTATTGTAAGGAAATATGTGCAGGAAGAAGGCGGTGTTGACTGGATTTCAGGGAGAGAATTTTGGGAGTTTGTTTCAGATGATCCTCAATGTTTAGAACGAATTTATGACATCGCCGCCGAGGTAGGCAGGACATTCAAAGACCCAAAGGGTCAGTCTCTTTCTGAGGTTATCGAAGTAAAAATACAGGAGCTAACGAAGGAGTTTGAAAGAATTTATGGGAAGTGTGGAAGTGAAATGTGGAAAAAATTGTTAGAAGACAATTCATGAGGCAATTACATGAAATTTATTGAAAAGAGTTTTCCAGTGCAATACCTGAATCCTGTGGCGATAGCAGAAGGAAATGCTAAGAAACCCGTTTACCAGATGCACAAGTGGTGGGCACGACGGCTGGGTAGTGTATTTCGTATGATAACTCTATCTGCCTTCGGTGATGGCGAGGAGTCAGATGATGATATATGGCATAAGTTCTGTAATGGTGCAGATCTTAACGGCGTTATAGTCCTTGACCCATTTATGGGCGGTGGAACTACTATTGTCGAGGCACTTCGGCTGGGATGCAAAGTCATCGGGGTTGATATTAATCCTGTGGCTTGGTTTACAACCAAGAAGGAGATCGAGCCCGTTGATTTGGCCGACTTAGATACTGCATATCATAGGCTCGAAAAAAGCGCAGGAAACTTTATTAAACAATATTATCGCACGAAGTGTCCTCAAGGTCATGATGCAGAAGTTATGTATTTCTTTTGGGTAAAGGTTGCAAAGTGTAGCTCTTGCAAGTCCCGTATCAGATTATTCCCGAATTATGAGCTATCACGGCGAAAACATATCAATGTTGTTTTATGTCCCCGATGCTTACAGATTATTGAAACAGTCGGGTATGATCCCGAAACACAATGTCCTGAATGCGGGGAGGTTTTTGATCCTCGTAAAGGAGTATCGTCGAGAGGTGTATTTTCCTGTCCCGAATGCGGAAAAGAACAGCGAATTCTGGACGCCATAACTGAAAATGGGAGACGCTTAGATATAGAATTGTACGCCTTAGAGGGTTATTGCAATCGCTGTGGAAGGTTCTTCAAACGCGTGGATTCGGATGATATTGCTCTATGGGAGCGAGCTAAGAGGGAGTATAAAGAGCACGAAGATAAATTGATCATTCCCCACCAGAAGATACCAACAGAAGGACGTAGTGACCCTCGTCCTGTGAATCATGGCTATATTCATTTTAAGGATATGTTCAATGAAAGGCAATTATTATGCTTATCTCACCTTTTAGAGGAAATCCTAAAAATTCCTGATACTAATATTCGTGAATTGATGCTTGTTGCCTTTTCAGATTGTTTAGATGCAAATAACATGTTTTGCAAGTACGAGATAAAGTGGCATAAGATTTCTCTCTTCTTTGGACTGCATGCTTATCATCCTATTGAGCGACCAACAGAAAACAATATTTGGGGAACGAAATATGGACGTGGCACTTTTGTTAAATGTTTTGAGAAAATGCGGCGGGCAAAGGTGTTTTGCCAAAAACCTTATGAACGATTGTCCACAAGTAATAATAAACGCTTTAGCAAGCGTATAGGTAACGAACGCATAGAAGGGGATATTGTGCAAAGCTTTGATAAACTTAGGCAAGTTAAAAGCTCAGCCTTACTTCATTCTGATACAGCCGAGGACTTATCCTTTATCCCCGGTAAATCTGTGGACGCTGTTATTACTGATCCTCCTTACTTCGATAATATCCAATATTCTGAACTTGCCGATTTCTTCTATGTCTGGCTACGACTTGGACTTAAAGATTTATATCCGTGGTTCAATCCTGAACTTTCCAGTCGTCCCAGCGAGATTGTGCAGAACGAAAAAACGGGAAAGACAGTGAAATTTTTCAATACAGGGCTAAAAGAGGTGTTTAGTGAATGCCATCGTGTCCTTAAAGACGACGGTCTGTTGATATTCACTTTCCATCACAATAAGTTATGGGCTTGGGAAAGTATTGGAAAGATTCTGCTCGATGCAGGATTTTATATCTCTGCTACTCCCGTTGTGAGATCAGAGGGCAAAAGTGGATTTCACTCAAGCAAAGGGAATATTAGGTATGATTGCATTCTGGTATGCCGTAAAAGACCGAGCGCAGGGGATAATGATAGATGGGTATCCTTGAAAGAAGTTATTTTAAAGGATGCTGTTGCCTGGGTCAGACGAACAGTTGAATCCGGGATGTTGGTTACTGAAGTAGATGTCTTTACTATCATAATGGGAAAAACAGTTGAATATTACACAAAGGCATTTCCTAATATAACGCATCGTAATGAACCAATCGCCCTGGCAGAAGCCCTCTATGAGATGAAGGATTTTGTCGATCATATAACTGAGAGTGTTCATCTCAAGCAATCAGTGTTGCCTAAATCTTATGCTAAGAAAGCAGAGCAACTTATGTTGTTTATAAGAGAGTCAAAGGGAAAGTATGAAGTAGGAACTCACTAAGAGGAGATGATGCCTATAGGTTTGTAAGAAGCATTTCGGTTCGATGAACTCCGAAGAGGAGGGAATCTCCAAAAATTTTCTATTAGGAGGTGTCGAAAATAATGAGAAAATATCTCTTGATTTCATTGGTAGTAGTGTGTGGTTTGATCTTGGGCGTTGTGCCTGCTCTTGCTCAGAGCGAGTATAAAGAGTCTCCGATGCTCACTGAGTTAGTAGAGGCGGGGAAGCTTCCCCCCATAGAGGAGAGATTGCCTGAAAAGCCTTTCGTAGTTGGTCCAGGTGTACTAATAAAGGAAGAGGAACTTCCAGATTGGGAACCTGGGCAACTCGGTGGAACACTGAGGATGTATTTCACCGGCACGGAAGGTGGGGGAGACTACTTCTGTATGCTGGACGAACCCCTACTGAGTGCCCCAGGGCTTACTGTAGAAGGTATAAGAGGGAATGTTCTCGAAGATTATGAGGTTGGTGAGGATAACAAGGTCTTTACCTTCTATATGCGGAAAGGGTTGAAGTGGTCTGATGGAGAGCCTGTTACCTCTGAGGATGTTCTCTTCACCTATGAGGATGTCCTTCTAAGTGAGAAGATCACCCCGACTTTCCCTAGCCAATATAAAGATAGAGGCGATCCCCAGGGTGAAGTTATGAAGCTGGAGGTCATCGACGATTATACCTTCCGCATCAGCTTCAACGAGCCTTATGGAGGATTCCTCCGGATATTGACGATAGAGTCCTGGGTGGGATATACCGACATCCTGAGGCCCAAACATTACCTAGAGAAATTTCATATCAAGTATACTCCCCTTGAAGAACTAGAACCGCTAATCAAAGAGGCCGGCTTCGGAGAAGGTGAGTGGTGGAATCTATTTAACGAAAGGGACTTTACGAATTGGGAACAAACGAAGCTGGAGTGTATTGGTTTCCCAGTTCTCACTCCTTGGATAATGAGTCCCACTAGCACAGCAGAGCTACTCGTATGGGAGAGGAATCCCTATTACTTTAAGGTAGATACGGAGGGGAGTCAACTTCCCTATACAGATAAGGTTGAGGGATATCATGTTGAGAATTTAGAGACAGCCCTGCTGAAGATATTAGCGGGAGAGATAGATTTCTCGCGTGTTGGAGACATAACCCAACTCGCTCTTTTGAAGGAGTATGAAGAGAGAGGTGGTTATAAGGTATATCTCTTGGACAAGCATACCGATTCAGCTCCCGTTCTCCTTAACTATACCTATCCGGATGAGGTATGGCGTGAGGTTGTAAGGGATGTCCGCTTCCGAGAAGCTCTAAATATGGGCATAGACCGCGGGGAGATAATGGAGACTGTCTATTATGGATTTGCCTCCCTTCCTAGATCGGTGCCTAGTGAATACGATCCAGATAAAGCTAATCAGTTGCTGGATGAGATGGGTCTGGATAAGCGTGACGCCGAAGGCTGGCGCCTGGGACCTGATGGCGAGGTGTTTGTTATTCCCTTTGAGACTATTGGGGTATGGGAAGCTGATATGATCCCGGTGACCGAGTTAGTAGTAGAGCACTGGAAAGCACTGGGGATTAAGACCACGATGAAACAGGTAGATCCCTCGCTGTGGCTAACACGTAGGGATGCCAATCAGTTGCAGGCCGCAGTGCTTTGGGCCGCCCATGACAAAGGCTGGGAATTGGGATTCGGAGTGGATAATGAAGCCCAGCTGTGGCAGGTATGGCATAATACTGCAGGAGAAGAGGGTGAAGAGCCTCCCGACTGGATAAAGCGTCTCTTTGAATTAAACAGCTTAAAGAGGCAAGCTATTCCTAATTCAGCGGAGTGGAAAGAGATAGAGGAGGAAATGCGCTCTCTGGAGTATGACAATATCCTATCCTTTATTGTAGCAGAGAGGGTCAAGTACCCGGTGATATTGTCGGCTGATATCGGAAATATTCAGCAAACCGGCTATGGAATTGCCGCGGACTTCGCGGCTGAGCAATTCTTCTTCAAGCCCTAAGCGGAAATCTGCTATCGAGAAGAGTCCCAACTTCAGTTGCCGGGGTCTTTTGCCTCGGCAACTGAAGATTATGTCTTATTATTTCGGAATTGGAAAGGTAGTATATAAATGGTAGAATATATAATCCGCCGGGTTATAGTTCTCATCCCTTTGTTGTTCATTATCTCTATAATAGCCTTTATTCTCATTCAACTCCCGCCAGGGGATTTTTTGACTCTGTATATAATGCAACTAAAGGTTTCCGGTATTGATATTGAAGAATATGAGATCGTTCAATTAAGGAAGTTATACGCCCTGGATAAACCGATATATGTCCAGTATTTTAAATGGATAGGGAATATACTATTGCACGGTGATTTTGGGAGGTCTTTCCGGTGGCGTAAACCAGTAAGTGAAATTATCGGTGAGCGAATAGTATTAACTATGATCGTCTCTATTTTCACAATAATTTTCACCTGGATAATGGCAGTCCCCATCGGAATTTACTCGGCTACTCACCAGTATTCTTCTTTTGACTATTTTTTCACTTTTTGGGGTTTCATCGGTCTTGCCACCCCTAACTTTCTCTTAGCCCTTGTGATCCTGTGGATAGCCTTTGCTTATCTTGGCGTCAACGCAATCGGTCTTTTCTCACCTGAGTTTATAAATGCTAGTTGGAGTTTGGCGAAGGTAGTGAATATGCTCAAGCATATCTGGGTTCCTATATTAATTATCGGGACTGCCGGGACTGCGGGGCTCATCCGGGTTATGCGAGGCACGCTCCTAGATGAACTAAGGAAGCAATATGTTATAACCGCCCGTTCCAAGGGGCTTCCGGAGAGAAGACTCTTATTTAAATATCCAGTGCGGGTAGCTATTAATCCTTTAATAAGTACCATTGGCTGGATGCTACCAGCTATTATTTCTGGAGAAACCTTAGTTTCAATTGTTCTGAATATACCTACTAGCGGACCGCTCCTTCTGGGAGCGCTAATGTCTCAGGATATGTATCTTGCGGGAAGTTTTGTGCTTATATTGAGCCTTTTGACCGTGATTGGAACATTGATCTCTGATATCTTATTAGCCTGGTTAGATCCTCGCATTCGATATGAGGGAGTGGAGAGATAGTGAAGCTCATTAATCTACTCAATCGTAAAGGCACAAAAGCGTCAAAAATAGGTGAGGAAGAAAGGTATTACTTTGCTTCCCAGTGGCAGTTGATATGGTGGAAATTTAGAAAGCATAAGCTTGCTATGATGTCCCTCTATGTGCTGGGAATTCTTTATATTCTGGCGATATTCTGCGATTTCGTTAGTCCTTATCTCTCCCTGACGCGCTTTCAAAAATATGTGAATGCTCCACCTCAGCGAATGCGTATTTACAGTAAAGACGAGGGATTACGATGGCCATTTGTCTATGGTCTGAAAAAAGAGACGGATCCTAAAACCTTTCGCCGCAGATTTATAATAGATGAGACCAAGAAATACCCCATTCGTTTCTTTGTAAGGAGGGAGAGTTATAAATTCTGGGGTTTGTTTCCAACCGATATTCATCTTTTCGGGACAGAAGATGGCTATGTTTTTCTCTTTGGGACAGATACTTTGGGCAGGGATCTATTTTCTCGGACCATCTATGGATCTCGTATCTCACTATCCATAGGGCTGGTGGGCGTTTTTTTTGGCTTTGTCCTTGGATTGACGATCGGAGGTATTTCGGGCTACTTTGGGGGAACTGCTGACAACGTTATCCAGCGGACAATCGATCTTCTTGTGTCGATACCGTCCATTCCACTTTGGATGGCACTAGCAGCCGCTCTGCCACGAGATTGGCCAATAATCAAAACTTATTTTACCATCACTATAATTCTCTCCATTATTGGTTGGGGAGGTTTGGCGCGGGTGGTTCGGGGAAAGCTGTTGTCACTGCGGGAAGAGGACTATGCTATGGCAGCCAGAGCGGCAGGTGCTAGTGAGTGGCGGATAATAACGAAGCACCTCCTTCCTTCTTTTGCCAGCTATATCATAGTATCTATAACTCTGTCCATACCTAATATGATTTTAGGTGAGACCGCCTTGAGTTTCCTAGGATTGGGGATGCAACCCCCCGCGGTCAGTTGGGGCGTGTTATTAAGGGGAGCGCAGAATGTAGTTGCTATAGCCCATCATCCCTGGATGCTCATACCTTGCATTTTCGTTATCGTAGCTGTTTTAATGTTTAATTTCCTGGGGGATGGTCTGCGTGATGCGGCCGATCCTTATAGATAAGGTAAACCCTTCAGTGGGGCAAAAAGATTTTTGGGATCCTTGAGATGTTAATTTTAAGGCGTCGAGGGCTGAAAATTTTCAACCCTCGACTTGACAGGAAGGCGAATCCTACAGGATGGGGTAAGATAATAAAAGAATTCAATGTTCATCGATCAGAGAAATCTGATTAAGGGCTTATCGGGGGCTGAGTGCCCCTTTCAGCCCCCGACTCGCCGAAAGGTGGACGTAGGGTAAGCGAAAAAATACAAATTGCAATTTATGTTTCTTGACTTGATTATATCACAAAATAGATCAAAAGTCAAGTGTTAATATAAATCACGATGCATATAAAATTAGGGACTCGGAAAACATTGGATATCACTCCCAACTCCTC
>CAZSTA010000156.1:0-8966 GCA_964609495.1 uncultured bacterium
CTTACGGCTGAATTTCCTTCTCTAAGTTTAATGCTCATTGTTATCTCCTTACTATAATAGACTATTTTCGGCGCGTATCGAGGAAATGAGAGAAACAATAAGAATTTCCCTCAAATCGAGATCGGATACTTTCCGTATTTCTTCACCGCCTCGATCATCGCCTTATAATTCTCTAAAGATGCATAGTTTAGTAACTATTGCTCGAGATAGCCTCTCCCTATAGTATAACAGTATTATGGGTAAGTGTCAAGCCTCTGGAAGTGGTTTTAGAGGAAATTTGACATTAAGCTTGGCATAACAGTTATATCTTCAACAATAAAAAAAGACGGCAATCAGCATTCCGTCTAGTAGCCATTATACTATTTTTCAAGTAATAACATTCGATCAGTTTATCACCCCTTTAATCCAGTTAAAGTTATCCCCTGAATGAAATTTCTCTGAGCGAAGAGGAAAACTATTATAACCGGCAGAATAGCCATAACTGTCCCCGCCATTATAAGGTTGTAGCTTATCGTTCCAAATTGCTGGGTGAATAAGACTAATCCTAAAGGCAGGGTTCTCTTATCTATATCCTCGATGACGATAACCGGCCAGAGGAAGGAATCCCAATTCGCCATAAAGATGAAAATCCCCAGAGCCGAGAGAGCTGGCTTGGAGAGAGGTATTATGATATTCCAATATATCCTGAATTCTGAGCATCCGTCTATTCGAGCCGCATCTATTAGCGATGAGGGAATGCTTTTCATAAACTGGCGCATAAGAAAGATCCCGAAGGCGCTCACTAAACCAGGTATTATTAGAGCCCACAGGGTATTAGCTAGCCCTAGATCTTTAACTATGATGAAGATGGGTATGAGAACGACCTGAAAGGGGATCATCATAGTAGCTAAGATCAGTAAGAAGAGCGTATCTCTGCCAGGAAACTCGAATTTGGCGAAGATATATCCAGCTAAAGAGCTACTGAATAGGGCTCCCGTAGTGACGAATGCTGCTACATAGATGCTATTGAGAAAGAATTTGAAAAAAGGGACATCGTTTAATACTCTTATATAATTTGCGAGTCCCACCGGATCTTCAGGGATAAAAGTCGGAGGGAAGGCTATAGCCTCAAAAGAGGGTTTAAATGAGGTGGATATCATCCAGACGAAGGGAGTCAGCAGTATAAGTGCTATGATCACCGCTGATATATGTTTTAGGATCTCCTTAGTCGCTCTTAGCGCTGAGAACTTAACCATAATATTCCTCTCTTCTCTAGTCTGCGAGATCAATACTCGAATTCTTCTCGGAAGTATCTAACCTGAAGAAAGGTAACAATGAATATAATAGCAAACAGAATGAATGCTAAGGCAGAAGCTTCTCCCATCTCAAAATATCTGAACCCAACATCGTAGATATGCATAACTAAGACTCGAGTCGCTGTTCCTGGGCCTCCTCTGGTCATCACGAATACCTGAGTAAAGACCTGAAACGCTCCGATCATTCCAGTAACCATAACGAAGAGGGTAGTGGGCTTTAGAAGGGGCAGAGTTATACTTCTGAATAGTTTCCAACCTGAAGCTCCATCTACTTGAGCGGCTTCATAAAACTCCTTAGGAATGGTGGTTAATCCCGCTAAAAAGATGACCATAGTATATCCCACAGATTTCCATACGCTCATAAGGATGATGGAGGGGAGAGCTTGAGTGGTGGATGATAACCAATCAAAGGGTCCCAATCCCAGAAATCCCAAGAAATAGTTTAGGATCCCGAACATAGGTTGATATATCCATACAAACATCAGGGACACCGCTACCATAGAGGTGATCACTGGGATGAAGCAGATGGTTCTCATTATCGCCTTAATTGGACCAAAGAAGCTGTTCACTAACAGAGCTAGCCCTAATCCTATTATTGTGCAGAGAGCAACATAGGCTACTGCATAATAGACTGTATTTTTCAAACTGATCCAAAATACAGGATCATTGAAAGCCAAGAGATAATTACCGAATCCGAAGAAAGGTTTTTCCCTTCCTAGCAGGGGCCATTTATGAAGGCTTATATAGAGGGCTGAAAAGACGGGATAGACTGAGAAGATGAAGAAGTAAATTATTATGGGAATTAATCCTATAGCTATGAATATAAGGCGGCTACGTTTGATAGTCCCGTATCTCGCCCTCTTGCCTCTACTCTGAATCATCGTAACCTCCTCTTTATTTGAGAACGGATGAAAGGTCTAGGATTTTCATAGATCCTAGACCTTTCTGGATTCAACTACATAGAAGCTAGTTCTTTATTAATCTTTTCCTCAGCCGTCTTCAACCCTTCTTCTATCGTCAGCTCCTCGGCTAATATCCTCTCCAGCTCTCTACCGATGAGGACATCTACCTTCTCCCAGATAGGGACTCTTGAATAATAGATTTGAGCATGCTCTAAGGCGCTTCGGAAAGCATTTATCCAAGGATCATCTCTGAATTCTGGGTCCTCGAAGTTAGCCTTTCTGAAGGTGACGAAGCCTATAGTCTTAGCCATATCCAGGTAGTTATCATCATTGGACATAAAGTGGTTGAACTTCCAAGCCGCATCATATTTCGCTCCCTTAGCCTCGCTACTCACAACCCAGAACCAGACATACATACTATCTACTTGCCTCTCTCCCTTAAGGGGAGGCAAAGCCTTATACCTCAAGTTAGGGTTGTTCTCCTGATAGAAGCTTCTCGTCCAGGGACCATTCCACTCCATAGCTGATTTCTCCAGAATAAATGCATCAGATAGGAATTTAGGATGAGCTAATTTGGTGTAGAGCTCAGTGGCTTTAATACCGGCCGGGCTATTGAAGGCAACGGCGGTGTTATCTGGATTCAGGAACTCCCCGTTCATACCGAAGAGAAGAGCAGTCCAGTGGATAACATTCCAGCTTCCGCTAATAGTAGTAGCTAGGGTAGTTCCTGCCTGGATCATACGACCCTTCTCATCATATTTATCCAACACCTTGTTGACTTCCAATAACTCGTCATAAGTGGTAGGAGGCTTAACTCCTGCCTCTTCGTAAAGTCTCTCATTGATGACCGGGGTAGGGATTCCAATATGCTGGACATAGGCATATATCTCATCACCGTATTCAGCACTGGATCCAGCTATCTCTACCGTATTCTCCTTGATATCTTGGACTACGTAGTCGGGTGCTGGCGCTATCCAATCGTTTTCGACCAATTGAACCATCCAGGGACCATAAACACCTATTACATCAGGAGCGGTGCCGGCCGAAAGACCAGTCAATATCTTGGTGTTCAAATCTGCATGAGGAACGGTGCTATAAATTATCTTTACATTCGGATTTTCCTTCTCGAATGCTTTGGCTTGTTCAGTAAGCTTATCGTTCCAGGGCTTGTAGATGTGGCTTAGAAAGGTTAAGGTGACCTTCTCCTCAGCTCTAGCAAGCGGGATTGAAGTCATCAAAGATAAGACTATTGTTAGACAAACTGCTAAAGTTAATATCTTCTTCATAGGTTTTCCTCCTTTTTAGATTTAACTACCTAATAAAAAAATCCTCCTCCCTAGAGGATAAAGTAAGAGATTATACATCTCACCTCCTTTACCTGATGGCTCAAAAATTTTTAAGTCCTTGCTTAGCGATCTATTCTCAATCTCTTGCTCTGGTACTCCACAGCCAGCCGAGAAGTGACGAACCAATCCCTTACCCTGAAGGCTAAGGGAACTTCAAGCCATTTTTCTATAAAAACTGAGTTCGAATAGCAATATAACTATCCCTTCAGTCCAGTCAAAGCTATGCCCTGGATAAAGGTCCTCTGAGTGAAAAAGAAGATGATAATAATAGGGATAGTTATAATTGTGGAAGCGGCCATCAACAGTGACCATTCTGTAGTATGGCCCGTCTGAAATTGCTGCAGTCCCAACGATATGGTATATTTAGACTCGTCGGTCAGATAGAGCAGTGGACCTATAAAATCCATCCAGGCATCTAAGAAACGGAACAGAGCTATAGTGAAGAGAGCGGGCTTAACCAGGGGCAACATTATCCTCCAGTAAATGCCGAACTCCGAACAGCCATCTATCTTGGCGGCATCGGATAGCTCGTAGGGGATAGTCATAAAGAATTGACGCAGTAGGAATATGAAGAAAGCATTTCCGAAGAAGAAAGGAACAGTTAGAGGCTTAAATGTCCCTACCCAACCCATCTTCCTAAATACGATGAATAGGGGGATCATAGTTACCTGGAAGGGAAGCATCATTGTGCTTAAAATTATGATAAATAATATATCTCGCCCTGGCCATCTTATTCGGGAGAAACTATAGGCTCCTAGAGAGCAGGAGATAAGCACCCCAACAGTGCTCGTCGCCGCGATAATGATGGTGTTCTTCAAATACGTGAAGAAGGGAATGAACTCCACCGCCTCTTTATAATTAACCCACTTTATAGGATTTGGTATCCACTTAGGTGGGAAAAGGAATATCTGCTGATCTATCTTGAGGGAAGTGGAAACCATCCATATAAAAGGTAGAAGAAAGATAAGGCTACTTAGAATCAGGACTATATGAGCAACCACCTGCCCCGCGGTCTTTTTTGTTCTTGTCCTTCTCTTCATTGCTCTTATATCTTCGCGAGTTAAAGCGCCAGCTTTTATTGCCATATCTCAAATCCTCCGAAATCCCTAGATTGAAATTGGGGGAAGAATCTTCCCCTCAACCCTTTCTATATTAATTATGACATTCGTGGTAAAAAATCTCAAAATTACTTTAGAGCGCCCCCGTAATATACCCATCGAGCGGAACTCTTGAAGATGACCAAGGTGGAAGCTAAAATTAGGAGAAATAGGATCCAAGCCATAGAAGAAGCATATCCCATCCTGAAGTAGGCGAAAGCGTTTCTCCATAGATATAGATTATAGAATAAGGTGGAATTGGCTGGGCCTCCTTCGGTCATAATGTAGGCTTGGGTAAATATCTGGAAACTGCCGATCAGTCCCATAATCAGGTTGAAGAAGATTACCGGAGTTATCATAGGAAGGGTGATGTGAATTGTCCTATTCCACCAATTAGCTCCGTCTAGCTCGGCCGCTTCATACATCTGTTCGGGGATATCCTGTAATCCAGCTAAGTAGATGATCATTCCTCGACCGAATCCCCAAAGTCCCATAATAACTAGAGATGGTTTCGACCACTTCACATCAGCGATCCAGCCCGGCCCTTTAATACCAAATTTATATAATATGGAATTTATCAAGCCAAACTGAGGATTTAATACCCACATCCATAATATCGAAGTAGCGACTATCGGGACTAAAGTCGGTAGGAAATACATAGTTCTATAGATAGCCATTCCCTTGATCTTCATATTTAAGAGAAGGGCTATCGCCACTCCCATAACTATGCCTAAGGGGACGATAAATACTACGTAGTAAACGGTGTTATATAGAGAAACTCGGAATAGGTTATCCTCGGTAAATAACACCCGGTAGTTATCGATACCAGCCCACTCCGGTGGCTGAAGGACGTTATAGTTGGTAAAGCTGTAATACATCGAAGCGCATACTGGATAAAGGGTGAACATAAGAAGCCCTAGAATCATAGGGAGAGCGAACAACATCCCATTCCTGAGATCAGCTCGGGCTAATTTACTCATCTTCATCATCATCTCTCACCTTTTTCCACTAGATTTAAGAAACGAGCCTTTGCAAGGTAGCAAAGGCTCGTCTATTTACTGATATTCTACTTGAACCACTTGTCCAGAGCCTTCTGGACATTGGCGGTTACATCGTCGAGAGCTTGCTGAGCGGTCTTCTGACCATATCTTGCATAGTCCTGAGCTTCTCTCAACTCATTCCACATCATGTCGCCCTCGGGGATAACAGGACGCCAGTGAGCGGTGGGTAGCAAACTCATAGCTAGAGCATGCTTAGGATCTTCGTAGAAGTAAGGATCCTCAGCCGCTTTTTTGTTGGTGGGAATATGATAGGTATCTTTACAATATTCCCTCTGAGCATACTCTCCACAGAACCAACTGATGAACTCCCAGGCAGCTTCGAGCTTTTCCCCCTTGATTCCAGCGGGAATAACATGGGACCAACCACCAGCCCAGGTGCTATCTTTCTCTCCTCCGGGAGGAGAGGGGTTCGCAACTACGCCATAATCGAGATCAGGAGCGTATCTCTTAAGGTTGGCGAGCGTCCAGTCTCCGGTCTCCTGCATAGCGATCTGTCCGATGATGAAGGGGTTCATAGCCTCGCCGCCGAAGGCTTTGCTGAAGCTCTCGATCGCGGTGACATCATACTTCTCGGCATAAGAAGCCATCCAATCCAGGGCGGCTACGATCTTAGGATCATTAGCGGTGATCTTGTGATTCTCCTCATCGTAGAAGTCGCCGCCGAAGACCCAGCCCCAGGTATAAAGCCAGCCTTGACCATACCAGGGAATGAAACCGATCCTCTCTAATTTGCCCGCCTCATCGGCCTTAGTCAGCTTCTCGGCATACTCGTCAACCTCAGCGATGGTGGTAGGAGGCTTATCAGGATCTAGCCCAACTTCTCTGAACAATTCTTTATTGTAGTAGAAGAAGCGGTCGTCAGTATCCCAAGGCAGAGCATAAAGATGCCCCTCATAGTTAGCCTCCTGCCAAGCGAAGTTGAAGTAATCATCCTCGGTTACCCCCGCCGCTGCGGCGAGGTCATCCAGCATCGTCAGGGAGTCTCTAGCTGCCCAGGAACCAACGACGAAGCGGTCGAAGTAATTAGCCTCTGGCGGGACTCCACCAGCGATAGCCGCTAGCAACTTCTCGCTGGACTGCATCCCAGCGGTGGTAGGAACGTAGGTGGGTCTAACATCGATCCCTTTCTCCAATCCTACAGTGTTATTGAACTCAGTAACTAACCTTATGACAGAATCGTGATATATCCCACCACCAAAGTGATGCCAGTAGTTGACAACTACAGGTTTCTTCTCCTGAGCAGTTGCGATAGAAGTTAATGCTGCGATGATGAATAAGCAAGTTACCAATATAGCTATTTTCTTCATTAGCTATTTCCCTCCTTTAATAAATTTTTTGGATCAAAAATTTTATGGGTTGGATACTAAAAGTTTTTCTTCCCGAATAATCACCTCCTTATCAATTATAACCTGCCACTAAAATGGAATCTAGACTAGGTGATATCCGTCTTAATGGCTAATCTGATATTCCCTAAGAGACATGATGTATCTATTAGAATTATATAACATTTATATGGGTTTGTCAAGAGATTTAAAGTGTTTTGCTTGGAAGAAGTGAGAGCATCTTAATCTTTAACCTTAGTTAAAGTGAATTTTATCCCTCCCGAGGCACCTACTTCGACTCCAGTTCCCATCAAACCCACCCTTCCATCTCCCGTGATCTGAGCGGTAACCTCTATCTCCGATATCTCGAAGGCTCCGAGCCTAGCCTCCCCCGACTCCATGAGACCTCTCAAGTAGCTTAGAAATTGATTCATATTATCCTTGAGCTTGTCTATACTTACTTCGTTGATAATCCTCTCACCTATCCCTCTGACCGGTCTGCCTCTGGTAGCTCGTTCCTGCTCTTCGGCGTATAAATCGGAAATAATGATTATGCTGTCTTTTCCCTTTGCTTCCATCCATCATCCCTCCCCTATCATTCTACTTTAGCTAAGGGATCACCATATAGAGAATAGGCAAGCCAAGTGGGATCGGAAGTCCCTTTTATTTTGTTCCTGGCTTCTCTGAAAGCTTCTCCCACCGTCATCCCTTGCCACAATCGCTCATAGAACTCCTGCGAAAAATCACAAGCTAATTTATCGTCAACCGACCACAGAGTCCCTACAAATATAGCCGATCCCGCTTTAATAAAGCGCGAGGCCCAGCCTCCGATCCCTGTCAGGGAGAAATCCGCGATCGAGGTTTGACAGGCGTTGATGAAGACTAACGGTCTATTCTTCTTGCCGAATCTCATTCTTCTCCCGGCTATATCCATCGGCGTCAGTTCCCCGTCCTCCATATATATAACGGAGAGATCGGGATTATTAGAGTTATACTCACCATGACCTGCAAAGTGTAGGAGATCGAATCCCCCTTCCTCCAATACATCATAGACGCTCATCATATTAGGTATAATATCGGATACAACAGCTCCTCTATTTTTGAGAGCATTCAGATACTCCTTCTCCCTCTTAGCATTCTCTAAGCCAGCATCAGGGATTATCATATTTATATAGGATAACCTGAGAGTGGAGGGAGGAGCTTTCCCCAAGATCCAGCGAGAGAAAGAGAAGCGCTCGCACATAAATTCATCCTCTTGATAATCGTTCTCGGTCTCTCGATAGGGCTTCAGTATCTCCCAGGGGATCCAGGGTTCCTCGGAAATAACCATTATACTCTTTATCTTATCTCTGATCTCCCAATAGATATCCTTAACCTCCTTGGGAAGAAGTTGCTCGTAGAGATTTAATCCGATACCCGCCAGCTTCTTCGCCACAAGGGGAGGAGAATACTCTCTCTTTCTCCCAAGTTCCTCTAATTCCCTTCTCATCTCCTCGATCCACGCCAGCGGTGGTTTGAAGATCGTCTCCCCGCACTTGCGAAAGGGATAGAGAGCTAATTCCTCCAACGGAGAAAAGAGAGTAAATTCATATCTCATTTGTCCTTCCTCTACTTCCCTCTCCTCTATCATTATGGTGAGATCTGGTGGTCTATATATTCTCTCCACCTCTATGTCATTATGAATCTTGCTCTCTTTAGTTTTCGCTTCCACCTCTTCTTTAACTACAATCGTCTTTAAACTGCTCTGACCCACATACCGTCCATTCTGGAAGAACTCAACCTTTATCTCCTTCTCACCTAATTGTCGAGGGAATAAGTTGAATATTATAGGCGAAGAATCTCCTTCTCTAGGGACTTTTAGAGGACGATAGTAATCTTCCTCTATCTCGAAGTCTTCCGCTGATACATAAGCATAGATGATAATATCCTTAGTAGCATCATCA
>CAZSTA010000157.1:0-8942 GCA_964609495.1 uncultured bacterium
AAGTGTCCATAAATATGGGGAGATATCTCACCCAGCTCTTGACCAGGATCTACGACTATCTTTGCTTTCTTCAATATTACCCCTCCTATTTATTTTAAAATGGAAAGCAGGAATTGGAAGTCAGCTTTCCTTCACACTCCGACTCCCAATTCCCAACTGATTATCTCGGCATAGCTAATATCTCTTTGATCGCAAATTCCTTGAACTTCCTAGGATAGCTGGGTTTAACGACGATTGCGGTATCCGCTCCCGAGTCCGTCCCTGCTACCGCGATTATCTCTCTATCCATATCCAGAAACCCAGCATCCGCTGCCATCAAAGCCACCTCTACGCAGACCTTCATCCCTTGAGAGAATCTATAGAGCGTTTGAGTAACTATCTGATTCGGGCTTACCACTCCAAAAGCAGTGTTGACATCATCTCCAAGGGCATGAATGCCAGTCAGAACTTTGATCCCCTTCTCCTCCACCTTCTTTCTCTCCTCAGAAGTCATCGTCCAACCCACATCCTCATAACTTTGACATATCGTAACCGCTATTATCTCCAGAGAGGATTGGCTCTTCCCTTCCGCCCCTCCGAATATCTCCCAGGCTTTGAGAGCTGTTCCCCCATGATTGGAGGCGAGAACCACCTGCTTTATACCCAACTCCTTTGCTCTCTCTAGGCAGAATTTCAAGGTGGCTTCGGTATTCTGAGGACCGCCTTTCTCGAAGTATAGGATCTTTCCTTCCACCTTTTCAACTCCTCTCGAAGTTATACCGTGAAGTTGTTTAAGAACCTCAAACCCAACTTCAGCCCTTCATCAGTTCTCTCCCCGCCAAAAACCGGGTCCTCATGCTCGATTACCACCGAATCATCATAACCGACATCATTGAGGGCACAGAATATCGCCTTCCAATCGATCATTCCCCAGCCAGGGATACGATAGCGCCACCATCCTCGACCAAAGATACCCTTATAAGCCAACTGGTCCTGCAATATCTCCGTATCCTTGGCATGAACGGCATAGATCCTGTCTCCATAATTTCGGATCGCCTTTATATAATCTATCCCCAACCAGACGAGATGGGAGGGATCATACTCCAAACCTATCGTTTCCGAGGGAACTGCCTCGAAGAGGAGATCCCACATCTCCGGGCTATATCCGATATTCCCTATCTTTAGGGGATATCCGCCCGCATGAGGGCAGTTCTCCATCGCTATCTTCACCTGATTCTTCTCCGCTACCTCCGCATAATGGCTGAATACCTCTTTATACATAGCCAAGTTCTCCCTAGGTGGTTTATCGCGATCTCCCCAAGTGTTACAGGATATAACGCTTGTTCCGATCTCCTTGCATCTCTCCATTACTTTAACGAAATAGTCGATATTCTTTTGACGCTTAGCGTCATCGGGGTCGAGATGGTTTACTGAACATATAAGGGTTGTAGCCTCTATTCCATTATCACTTAATACTTTCCTTACCTTCTGAGTATCATCTTTGCTCAGCTTATCAAAATCCAAGCTCGATCCGGGATCAGCGTTTAGCTCTAAGCAATCGGAACCAGCCTCCTTTGCGAACTTAACCCTTTCCTCTGAATACCTTGTTAAGAAGCCTATCTTCATTAACTATTCCTCCTTTTTAATCTATCAGATTACAATTCTAACCTTTATACTGCTCCTTCTACTAATTTTACTATCTCCTTGTTGTGAAATTTGACGCTTTTGCTCAACTCCTTTCCTCAAAATTTATGATAACTCCATCTTTGGCTCTCATAAATAGGACTGGAATACCCCAATCTCGTCTCCCAGCGCCGAAGTCGATATATATCCCTCTCCTCGCCTCCGATATCGCAGCATCCACTGGATAACCAATCCCGAGAGAACGATAGAACTCCTGAGAGAATTTGAGAGCGGTATCATCATAGATATTATACTGCATAGCTACTACCGCTGGTATCCCCCTTCGCACTATATTGGGCGCGATCCCTATAAATGGCTTGAAGGGAGAGCTAGTTGCTCCTTCACAAGAGTTTAGGACGACTAATCTCACCTCGCTATCCAAGAATAATTCTCGGAAGAGCTTATCGCTGATAAATCTGGCGGTGTGATCCTCATTCTCTATCACTAACTCCGCTTCCTTCCCCTGAAAATATCCATGCCCAATGAAGTGAAAGACGTGAGGATGAAAACGACGAATCTTATCTCTTATCTCGCTGGCGATAGCATTATCTAGAAATTCTAGCTTCACTATATCCTTCTGCTCCCACTCAGTTAGAGCCTCCTTCATTATCCCCCTCTCCTTATCAGAATCAAGGGAGGAAAGGCGATATTCGGCTAGATCGGTGGGATTGGAGATTACAACTAGGAGATGAAACGGATGAGAGGTTTGTAAAGGTCTGATCGATTCTGATACTTCGATATAGCGAACCAGCGGGATCTCCGTTGAAACTGCGAAGAATCGTTCATGGCGTTTATCATAGAGATATTCCCAGGGGAGATAAGATAACTCTGGAGAGGAGAGACGAAGGCGAATACGTAACCCTCTTCCCCTTCCCTGAGCCCACCCTAAGCTGTTACGGTAGAGATCCTCTATCTCATCAGGGAACAAGTACTCAAAGAGCAATTCTCCAAATTCGGTTAATAATCGTTCATCAGTCTGACCATATTCGATCATAGAGAGCATATCTTGAAAATCAGAGGATTCGTAGTCAAGGGGAAGAAATCCTTTCGCATTTCCTCTGGGAGATTCGATGACATGAATTGGATAGCCCTTCCCTCCCTTTTCTCCCACTAGGATTTCAAAATCATAGTATTCCCACTGCTTTTGAGAAGGAGGAGTGATAATATCCACTGGTCGGAGAAATGATCTATTCCACGCTTCATTATATATTCCATTACGAATAACGCAATTCCCGTCTTCTCCAGCGCGGATTATTCCTATTAACTCTAAACGCTCCAGGATAGGATCGGTGCGGCTAAAACGCACTGGCTTCCTTCCCGAATTTATCTCGTGAACCTTCGCCAAATCGGAAGGAGATAGCTCCCCCAGATGGCGCATTATATGTTGTAAATTAACATCCCCTTCCCGATGTAGCCGAGCTACCACAGAATCAACTAGGGAGCTATCCACTTTCATATCTGGAGAGTCGAACAGCGTATCCTCGATCAGACTCCCTAGGCGTTGAGTAAGATAGGGATGACCTCCAGTCCAATGATATATACGATCTATAACCTCTTTGCTTATCGTTATTCCTCCCTCCTCAAATCCCATCCTCAGAAGTTTCTCCACCTCCTCTCGGCTGAAGTCAGTTATGTAGATTTGCTGGGTGATGTTCTTAAGCGGAGAAACCTCACCGTTCATCAGTTTCTGCATATCAGTGGCTCCGCTGAAGATAAACACAAGCTTCTTGAAGGCTATTTTGAGCTGCCTCTGAGTGAAGGCGGAACGAGCGGTATCGGCGATACTATGAGCGTTCTCTGAGCTTAATCCTCCCATCTCATCGAGCATAATGATTATACGAGGAACTTTGCTGATCCTGCTTATCTCGCTTAGGAAATAGAGAAAATCCACTCCAGTTGTGGTCCCTAGATCTATTGGCTCATCTAAAACCTTCCCGAGTTGGGCTTTGATCTCCTGACATAAGCTCCGATAAAATTGGGCGTTGCTGAGACCGGTGAAGGATTGAAGATCTATGAAGGCAAAGCTATATCTATTTTGCAAGAGGGATCTCAGCTTGAGAAGTAAGCTAGTCTTGCCAGTCTGCCTAGAGCCTAAAACGATGACATAGTTACTAACTAACTTTATCCATCGCTCCAGATTTCTCAGCTCTTTTTCTCTTCCTATGAATAATTCTGGCTCTACCGGACCATAAGTAATAAACATATCTTCCCTCTTCAATTATTGGCTAATTTCAGCTCGATAAGTATCCCTTAGACTCTGAAGTAAAATTTCCACATCCTCGCTCTCCTTAACGATCTCCGGGAAATATCCCAGGGTGTAGCGATAACCTCTCCCCACCCTGGTGAAGACCGGATATAACCGAAGCGTTACCAAAGCCTCATCTATCGCTCGTTTATCGGTAATCCCCAGCTTTGCTAACTCCTCCTGTATATCGCTCAGATCGAACTCACTTCTATCTATCATCACCAAGCTGACTATCTTCTCCAGTGGATTCGACTCGCCCCACACCGTCTCCTTGTAATATTGATGAAAATCAGCCTCGCTTATCACCTCCTCTACATCATTTAAGGTTATACGTCTCTCCGAGATATTCCCGATCACCCTCTCGCAGATCGACTGCACCAGGTTGGGATGAAGCGATGATACCTCCAGTATCCTATCCACGATCTCCTCTCCCTCTTGCAACTCGATCCCCATATCGCTCATCGGTCGCTCTATGCTCTCTCGGGCGCTCCTTTCATCGAGACAGCCCAAGATGATCTCCTTGCCGAAGTTGAAGAAGGGCGAGGAAGGATCGTGCACTCTTCGATATAATGCTTTTCCTCCGCAGAAGATATAACGGCAGATTTCCTCCTGAGACATTGATCTCATAAGTTTAAATAGCGCCTCGTTATTCCTCGTATCATAGGTAGCGATAGAATCTACCTCATCAAGGAGGAGGATCAAAAGCTTATCCCCTAACTCGCCCTTGACCTCTCTTATCAGTTTGCGAAAACCTGGGAGATTATGGGCGAAATCCTTCTCCAACTGAGCACCAAGCATATCGAAGAAATCCTCATAAGTACTCACAGGCTGGCAATCAAGATAGAAGGAGTGATAGCGTGGATCGGCGGTGAATCTGCGATTAACCTTATGTAAGATGGAGGTCTTACCGATGCGACGCCCTCCCACTAAGATGAAATCATTGTTCTTGATCGTTTGAGTAATCGTCTTGAGCTCGTTATTCCGACCGAAAAACATATTATCAGGAACAGGACCTCTCGTCACAAAGGGCGATACTAAGCTCAATTCAACCTGATCCAGGATGATATCGACCAGTTTGATATTGGTATCCTTTACCTTGATGATATTGAGTATCTCATGTCTTCCCAAAATTATGAAGTCGTAGGAATAAGGCGAATTATCGATCAACCTCCCTAACTCGACTACGTTATTCACCAGCGAGTTGGGATCCTCGAGGACAACGAGGAGAGCAAAGAAATCGGACATCTCCATCAGATTCATAAACTCGGCTAACTCAACTATTATCTCTCCATCTCCGAATCCCTCTCGCTGAATGAAGATCACCGGGAAGCGAGGCGGCACTCGTAAACGCAAGGTTGGAGCTTCTACTACATAGGCGAACATTCGTTTGAAGGTAAACTCTTCTACCATCCTCAACCCCAAAACACTACTCAATACCTCGATAATCACGAGCGAATTATCCTGAAAGGTCTTGAGCTGATCGGAATCTTTTCCTGGTAAGACTTCCATCATCTTCTCCCAAGCGGAGAGCAAGGGTCGAGCGCGATCGGCATTTCTGAGGCTCAATTCCCCCCTGGAATAGCTCAGAGCTTCCTCATCTTTATGCTCATCATAATATCTTTCTAACGCATACTCCCTGAAACCACCAGGAATCGCCTTGAGAAGTCGAGCGGATACCCGAACATTTTGCAGAACAGCCTCTTCTATTATATGCTCCCAGTGACCCCAACTGCGCTCCACATAGCGACCTCCTAAGGCAAGGATTAATTGTTTGGGATAACGAGGTAATTTTAAAGCGGTGATGAAGTGAATATTATTTGGTCGAGCTACGAAGAAATAGAGGAAGAATGGACCACCAACAAAGATCAGAAATAATAAAATCGAGCCTATATAGTAGAGAGGATTTAGGGGGCGAACTAGTTTAGGATTGACCTGTCCTCGCCAGATGCTAAGTCCATCGGTAGCCGCATAAATCAGCGTATTATTCTCAGGATCGATAGTTAGGTGATTGATGGAGATATTACTCAAACCACCATCCTGCCAGGTCTCCCCTCTATCTAAACTGATGAGCATACCTTCCCTAGAGCCAGCATATACTACCTTAGGATTACTCCTATCAATTGCCAAAGTTCGCACATATCCCGAAACTACCTTTCTCCAACTCTCCCCTCCATCAGTGCTTTTGTATATTCCTCCTTCTACTCCTGCATAGAGGGTATTTGGCTGTCGAGTATCCGATACTAGAAAATAGGTTTTGATATTCGCCAATCCCTCATTTTTTGAGCGCCAAGCTTCTCCTCTATCCTCGCTCTTGAAGATCCCTCCACTCGTTCCCGCATAAATGATATCGGGATTCTTTGAATCCACCACTAGCGAATAGACGATAGTCTCAATTACTCCTTTGCCGAGAGAAACACGTTTTTTCACCTTTCCCTCTTCAATTCGACAGACCTCGCCTTCATAAGTTCCAGCATAGATGATATTGATATTATGAGTATCTATAGCTAAGGAGTAGATGACTGAGTTCAACAGGTCTGAGCAAAGGGATTCCCAATCATGTCCTCCATCATTACTCTTGAGGACTCCGCTTTCCGTTCCTGCATAGATCGTCATTGGATCTTGAGGATCTAGCATAAGAGAATAGACGATCGTATCCTTTAGGGATTCGCTAGCGATACTCCAAGTGATCCCTCTATCAACGCTTTTGAAGACCCCATTCCCATAAGTTCCCGCATAAACAACCGTTGGATCATCGGGATCTAAAGCTAGAGAGTAGATAACATTATTAGTTAATCCTGCGCTGATCGTTTCCCAGGTCTCATTCCTTCTGAAGATCCCTCCCCAAGTTCCCGCGTAGAGGACATTTGAATCCTTAGAATCTTTTGAATCCTTGCGAGCTATAGCCAAAGAGTAAACTCTATTATTTGTTAATCCCTCGCTGAAGGGAATCCAATTATCGCCTCCATCATCGCTTCTGAAAACGCCCTTCCAAGTTCCCGCATAGAGAGTACTAGGATCACCAGCATCACTAAGAAGTGTATGGACGAACTTATCTTCTAAGCCCTTATTGATCTTCTCCCAATTCACCCCTCCATCCTTACTGCGGAATATCCCTTCGCCGTATGTTCCGGCATATATAATATCAGAATTCTCAAGATTTATTGCTATAGAGTAAATTCTGCTCTTTATAGTAGCTCCGCTTATACCGATCCAATTTTCTCCTCCACCAACTGCCTTGAAAATCTCTCCATTTACCGTTCCTGCATAGATGATGTTTGACTCCTTACCATAGTTGTTGGGAGATATAGCTAGAGAATATATATCAGTAGGAAGTTTGCCCACAACCGACCAATTGTTGCCTCTATCATAACTTTTAAAGATAGTTCCTCCTCTAGTAGCGACATAGATTATATCGGAGTTGAGGGGATATATAACTAAAGAATAAACATAGAGGCTAGTCAAGCCTTTGTTAATCACATTCCAGGTGGCTCCTCGATTGATACTCTTAAAGACTCCTCCTCCTAATGTTCCCGCATAGATGATATTAGGATTATTGTGATCGATGGCCAGACAATATACTCTGGTATTAGTTAATCCCTCGTTTATTGCATCCCAACTCTCCCCTCCATCGCCACTCTTAAAGACTCCTCCTCCCCAAGTTCCTACATAGATCACCTTTGGATCTTGGGGATCGATAGCTAAAGAATAGACTCTGGTATTGCTTAGCCCCTCATTCCTCGCCCTCCAAAGAAGTCCTTTATCCTCACTTTTGAATATTCCTCCATTCGTTCCCGCATATACCATCTTAGGATCCTTGGGATCTATGATTAGATCATAAACGCTAGTGTTCGTCATCCCCTCGGAGGCTAAATCCCACCTACTACCACCATTGATACTCTTGAAAACTTTACCGTCATCGGTTCCAGCATATATTATATCTTGATCTATCGGATCTATAGCCAAAGTATAAATATTGGTGCTAGTCAACCCCTTGTTGACAGAATCCCAACTCGCTCCCTTATCAATACTCTTAAAGACGCCACTCCCCTGAGTTCCAGCATAGACGATATTGGGATTCTTAGGATCTATGGCTAAGCAATAGACGAAGGTATTAGATAATCCCTTATTCACCGTTATCCAATCTTCGCCTCCGTTGTTGCTCTTAAATATTCCTCCTCCATAAGTAGCAGCATAGATGATCTCAGGATTATTCGGATCTATCGCTAGGGAATACACTATGATATTAGTTAATCCTTTATTAATCGCCTTCCAATTGGTCCCGAAATTCTCGCTTTTGAATACGCCACCTAGAGTTCCAGCATAGACAGTGGATGGATTTTGGGGATCGATAACCAAGGAGTAAACATATAAAGCTGTCAATCCCTCACTGCTAGCCGACCAGATATTTCCCGCATCGCGACTGATGAATATCCCACCTCCCCAAGTTCCCGCATAGATGATATCAGGGTTCTGGGGACCAATAGCCAGGGAATAGATCCTACTATCCGTCAGACCCTTATTCATCACATTCCACATCTGCCCACCATCGCCACTCTTGAAGACATCTCCCTCCCTAGTGCCAGCATAGATAGTATCAGAATTTTGGGGATCGATAGCCAAAGACATGATAACACCGCTGTAAAGGGCAGTCTGATCCCATATTATCGGCTTCTCTTGTGGTGATGAATCCGCTGAACAAGGGATGAGAAGTGCCGCGATTAGAAGAGGAAATATTAAGTTTTTGATAAAATCGACTCTTCTCATAATTTTCTCACCCAATTGTTTAGATAAAGGAAACTTTTGCAGGCAACAAAACTCAAGGTTCAAAAGTTTCCTTTACACCCTCCCCTAACCCCTCCCATCAAGAGAGGGGGAAATAAAGAGAGCAGTCTTATCCCAGTGTCCCCTCTCCCCTCGTGGGAGAGGGATAGGGTGAGGGGGAATTTATCTTGAACCCACTAGCGAAAAACTAAGAATAAAAAGTTATCTATTTGAAACTATTCAAAATCAAATAATTTCGGAGATTTGAACTCTA
>CAZSTA010000158.1:0-8842 GCA_964609495.1 uncultured bacterium
TGCCATTGGGGATAAGCTCTCTGGTGAATGTAGCTTCCGCAGGGGGGATGAGCGATCTTAAGGTGATGGCTACTATGACTCACGGAGATTATTTCCTCTCCATGGATTTTTGGGTAGGAGACCCCACTTGGAATATAGATATCTATATATATACCTTCATAGTTATATACACTTTCATCGCCCTTTATTCCTATTTCAAATCCGAACGAAACTTTATTGAGCTCAGTCGCTACTCCCTCATAATCCTGCTTATCTACCTTGCTATCAGCTACTTCCATCCCCATTATCTAATCTGGATCACGCCTTTCCTCGCCCTAGAGATAGCCCAAGATAGAGAATTTACCACCTTGCACATAGCTCAATTAATCGGCTTCTTGGTCTATACCTTCTATCTAGGAAGTTCCAACTGGCACCTCTTCTCTCCCCTGGATCCGGAGTTCTTCTATAATCTTCCTAATCCCGAGGCGGCGGTCTCCCTCTTCTATCCCTGGACGAAGTTCTTGAGTATCTTCCGAAGTTTCTTCTCAGGAGTCTGCCTATGGATGGCTTATATGGTATATATTAAGCTGTCTCATAAGCCGAAAGAGGTTTAAGCGATGACAAAAAGAGTATCCATAATTCTTATTCTACTGATGATAATATCCCTGTCTAGCTGTTCGAGATTGAAGAGACATCCTGCTATTTCTAAGATCTTTTCCCTTCACGATATAACACAAGGAGAGAAGGATGATTTCATCAAGATCTATGGAAAGAATATCAGTGGACAGACTTTTACCTCTGAACACCCGAAGCTGAGCAGAATTCATATCTGGCTAAAAAGGGCTGGCGAAGAGAATAAAGAGGACTTAATATTTCATCTCAAGGATAGCCCAACTGATGAGGAAGATATAATAATCATAAAGATGAAAATCGCTGATATAACGAGCGATGAATACTACGAGTTTGTCATTCCTCCTCAACTAGCTTCTAAGGGTAAATCATATTACTTCTATTTGGAAGCGCCAGATTCCACCTCGGAGAATGCTCCCTTAGTCGCATACACCTCGACTGACTCCTATCCGCAAGGAAATAGACATTTGAATGAAGAGGTAACAAAGGGAGACTTAACCTTTAAAACTTACTACTATGGAAGCATAGGAGGAGTGAGCAAAAGATTCCTCTCCCATTTCGCTAAGGACGAACCGTTTATGATATTCTATATCTTATTGATGATCTCTTCGATCATCGCTCTAATAGTGATTATAACAAAGGAGAAGAGATTATCGCAAAATTCTTGAATATTATGAGAGCGAAGATAATCATAATCAGCCTAATATTGTTTCTCACCTATACCAGTTATACATATTCAGCCTCCCTTCCAAACTATGGAGGCTCTTTGAGAATCGGACTCAAGGACGAGCCACTCGTCCTAGATCCAGCCTTTGCCTCCCCATCTACCGGTCAAATCCTGTTCAATATCTTCGACGGCTTAGTCCAACGAGATAGGAGTAACAGGATAGTCCCTGCTTTAGCGGACAGATGGGAGGTATCCGAAGATCGACTCGTTTGGACTTTTGCTCTAAGGAAGGGAGTAAAATTCCATAATGGAAGAGAGTTAGAGGCTTCCGATGTCCAGTATTCCTTCGAAAGAACGTTAAGTCCCCAGATAGGCTCATCTTATTCCTGGAGACTATCGATGATCAAGTCTGCTAAAGCCTTCTTAAAAGGAGAAGAGAGGGAGGTCAAAGGCATAGAGATCCTCGATCGTTATAGGGTTAAGATAACTTTGGACTCTCCCTATGCATTCTTCTTGGATAACCTAGCCACTCCCGCGGGATATATCATCCCCCGGGAGGAGGTCAAGAGATTGGCCTATTATCCTATAGGAACAGGACCCTTCAAATTCGCGAAATGGCAAAGAGGCGAGGAAATATCTCTTATAGCTAATGAGGATTATTACGAAGGGCGAGCTTATCTGGACGAAATAAGATTCGAGATCGAACCAGATCTTGCCGATAGCCTTTTGGAATTCGAGTTAGGAAATCTCGATCTGATGGATATACCTCCAAGCGAATATCAAAGGATAGTTGACGATTTAGGGAATCGAGCGAAGCTTTGGCATCGGCCTCTATCGTTGCTTGTTTACCTAGGCGTAAATTGTCAAAGTTATCCTCTGCATGAGCTCAATGTCAGAAAAGCCTTGGGATATGCGATAGATATAAGGAGCATCGTGGAGATATTGCTGACCAATCGGGCTATACTTGCCACTAATATCTGGCTTCCAGATACGAAGCATCCCCTAGCTTTTAATCCGATCGAGGGAAGAGAACTGCTGAAAGCCGCAGGTTTCGAAGAAGGGATCTCTCGTCCTCTAAAGTTATGGCTCCCTAAGGGACTAGAGACAGCAGGGATGATCGCAGAGCGATTATCCGTAAACTTGGCTGATATAGGTGTTGAGGTGGAGGTTATAACCTCTCAAGACATCTCTACCCTATCTCCTCGGGATTCGGAGGAATATGACCTAATCTTATCCGTAAGTGAGATCGATTCCCTGGATAGCTTGTTCTATCCCTCTTTTCATTCCGATTGCAAAGATTGTAAGGGGAATTATTACTTCTGCGCTCGACGAGCCCTGGATGATCTCATATCCAACGCTAGACAAACCGCTGATCCCAAGGAGAGGGAGAAGCTATATAAAGATGTTAGTTCAGCAGTAAGGGAGGGCGTCTATTGGATACCGCTATACTATCCTGAACGAGATATAATAGCTCAAAGTTATATCAAGCAACTAAGAGCTAGTTATTGGGGGTATCTTGAGCTGAAAAACGTGTGGCTTAAGAAATAAAGGTTTCATTTTAAGGAAATTCAAGTATGGAAAGAAATTGGGTGACTAAAAGACGGTATTCACCCCAATATTATTGGGAATATGAATACCGCTTGCTGAACTCCTATATAATCCCTATAATGGAGAGATGGGGGATGAACTTCGAGGGAAAGCATCTGATAGACATAGGATGCGGATTAGGAGGGAGTACTATAGCTTTTGCGGAGAGGGGAGCTTCCTGCTCGGGAATAGATATCGATCCTCGAAGAGTGAGGGATGCGACGAAGATAGCTCAAGAAAAGGGATGGGGAGATATCAAATTTTCAGTTAAGGATATATGCGAGGATTTCAGCGGTCAGAAGTTCGATATTGTCATCCTACGGGATGTATTAGAGCATACTGCCGATAGGGTGAAGACTCTCGGAAACATATCTCATCTGATGGAGAAAGATGCACTTCTCTTCATCTCCTTTCCCCCCTATTATTCTCCCTACGGAGGGCATCAGCATCATCCCCGATCGATCACCAAATTTCTTCCTTATATCCATCTCATCCTCCCTAGATCTATCTTTATGCGCATACTGCCTCAGGAGGAGGAATACCTAGAGGAGATAGAGGGGCTTAACAGGATAACTATCTCCTCCCTCGAGAGGGAGATAAACATAGCAGGCTTCGAGATAGTAGTCAAGGAGTTTTATCTACTTAGACCCTCCTTTAAATTTCGCTATAATCTGCCTATAGTGAAGTTGCCCTCCCCAATAGGAAAGCTCCCAGGCTTAAGGGAGCTTATCACCACCGCCGCTTTCTATCTTCTAAGAAGGATATGAGGCTATCTAACCGTTAAACCTATTCATCGCCTCCGTTATCCCTTCGGTTAAGTATATCCTGAGAGCCTCAGTAGCCCTCTCTATCATCTCCTCCGCGACTTTCTCATCTTCGGGATCGAATTCGCTTAAGACATAATCCATCATATCGCCGAGCAGATCGATCGTCCCTATCCCCAGCTTCAAACGAGCAAAATCCTCCGTGTCCAGATGATAGATGATCGATTTTATCCCGTTATGCCCCCCTGCGCTTCCCTCTCTTCTAAAGCGCAATCTTCCTAAATCCAAGTTGACATCGTCATAGACGATTATCAGATCGGGAATTTCGAGTTGATAATAATTGAGCAAGCCACTAAGAGCCTCTCCGCTCAAGTTCATATAGGTCTGAGGTTTAGCCAAGATGACTTTCTTACCCTCGATCCGACCACTTCCTAAAAGAGAGCGACATCTCCTCCTGTTGACCGAGATACGATGCTTATCAGCCAAGCTATCGATAACCTTAAAGCCCATATTATGTCTGGTGTTCTCGTATTTCGGACCGGGATTTCCTAATCCTACGATGAGATTCATCCTACCGCTAATAACTCTCCTCCTCTTCTTCCTCTTCCCCTACTAATTCTGCTTCTAACTCCTCGACTTCTTCTACCTCCTTTACCTCCTCAACAGTCGGCGAGACTATAGTTACTATAACCTGATCGGGATCCGCCTTAAATTCGACCTCGTCTCCAACTTCGATATCCCTTACGTGGATATTATCCCCGATATCGAGACCGGTTACCTCGACCTCTATCGCCTCGGGTACTTGAGTGGGTAGGCATTCGATCTCCATCTCATGCAAGACCTGATCTAATATTCCTCCCTTGGTCACTCCCTGGGCTCCCCCCACCAAAACAATAGGCACTCGAAAGGTTATCTTCTCATCCAACGTTACCTGGTTCAGATCAGCATGCAATATTTCTCTGGTTACAGGATGCCACTGAGTTTCCCTGATTATAGCCACTTTACTATCGGTTCCCCCATCGCTCTTTATAACTAGATCGAGAAGAACATTCTCTCCGTGTGTCGAAAGAAGATGTTCGAAATCTCTGGAATTTAGCGTCAAAGGGATGGATTTCTCTAAATTTCCCCCATAGAGTATGGCGGGAATTAAACCTCTTTTACGTAGTTTCTTCGCCGATTCTTTACCAATCCCATATCTAATATCGGCTTCTAGTTCATATCTCTTCCTTTCCATATCAATAGTTCACCTCATTTTGCTTAATTTCCTTCTCCAATTGTCATTTAAGAACGACCTCTATCCTAAATAGGCATAGGGACCCACTACTGTATCCGCCCTGATCTCTCTATCTACGATGGTAGAAGAGCGAATAATCGCCCTATCCCCGATCTTTGCGGCTATAAGATGAGCTGAAGGACCTATTATACAATCCTCTCCGATCACAGTCCCTCTCTCTATGATCGTAGAAGGATATATGATAGTATCCTGCCCTATGATAACTCCCCCATCGATATAGGTGCTTTCAGGATCTACAATAGATACCCCTCCTAACATCAGCTCATCCAATATCCTCCTCTGCAAGATCTTTCTAGCCTCAGCCAGTTGAATGCGGGTATTAATCCCCATAGTTTCCTTTCCATCCTCAGCCTGAATTGCTTCCACGGGGAGGTTCTCTTTGGTGAAGACCTCGATCACATCGGTCAAGTAATACTCTCCCTGCTCGTTGTCGGGAGATATCTGCTTCAAGGCTTGGAATAATTCCTCGGATTTAAAACAGTAGATGCTTACATTCACCTCCAGAATCCCCTTCTCGGCTAAAGAAGCCTCCTTCTCCTCGACGATGCGTCGCACTGAGCCATCGAAGTTACGAACTATCCTACCGTATCCAGTAGGGTCACTCATCTTCGCGGTGAGCAAAGTCGCAACAGCGTTCTTTCCCCGATGTCTTTTGATAAGCATCCGCAAGGTCTCAGAGGTTAGAAGGGGGGTATCGCCTGGAAGGATCAAGGCATCACCCTCAAAATCTCCGAGAACCTTCTCAGCTTGAAGGGCCGCATGACCAGTTCCCAACTGCTCCCTCTGTTCGACGTACTCCAGCTCATCTCCGAATTGTCTCCTAATTTTATCCCCCTGTCGACCTATTATAACTACCTTCCTATCCACTTCCAATTTATTTACTTGCTCAATTATATATTCTCCTATTGACCTGCCGCATATCTTATGAAGGACCTTCGGTATCTTTGATTTCATCCTCTTTCCTAAGCCTGCCGCCAGAATCACAGCCGCTAACTTTCTCATAACCTTATCCCTTCCCTTGACTACCTAATGATGTTTGACAAATTAAACGGGATATAAAATCACAGCATAAGTATCACAGACACACTTGCATCAAGCGATTTTGTATCTATTTCCTAGAAGATGGATGAATATGAATAATCCTTTTCTCATAAAGAAAATCCCCTCTCGGATCTTCCCCTACCTTAATATAACCCATCTTCTCATAAAAATGGTGGTTTCGATAAGCCCAACGAGGAGTCCCTAAAGACCATTTTTTAACTAACGGGAAGGCCCTCTCCATAAACTCCATTGCTTGAGTCCCTATACCTTGATTTTGAAAATCTGGATCAATATATATCCTACCTAAATTGTAATGCCTCTTCCTCATATCAAATATAATAAATCCACCGATAATTCTATCTTCAGCTAATATTTTATAATACATTCCCCTTTTCATCATTCTAATTTGCCACTCAACCGAATCATATCCTGGGGGTCCCCCACTGGGCTTACCCGCAAATCTCTGAGAATCGTCATCAAAGGTGCGCGTCTGAACTTCGGTTAGAATCTCAGCATCTTTCGGCTTTGCCTTCTCAAATCTAATCACATTTTTTCCTCCTTCATTATCCTCTGAAGACCATCTCTATCCTTCCCTTATTTATTCCAGGAATGACTCTTTGTTCCCAAGACCTATCTTCGATTCTGTTATATCATAGCATAGATTTCAGAGCTTTGCAAGTCTTTTTTGGGGGGGATACCTAAATTTCTCGAAAAATCATTGCATATTAGGCTTTATTCTGTTATAATAATAGTGAGTCAAAAATAGAAGGGATATGTTAAGGATATTCATAATAGAAGGCAGAAAGTTAGTCTGATAACTAGTATGCTGGACAGCGAGAACTGAGAGTGAATCAAAGATAGAAGAATAAAAATGAAATATCAGAATATTCCAGACGAATTTGAAATCGAAAAAATGGAGAAGGGGGTCTTGGTCAAATATAGATTGATATTCAAGGGTTCACTAAAAGAATTTAGTAACTCTATGGAACATTGAAATTATTAAAGAACATACTAATGAGGGAGCGCAAGGGAATACTTTCATCCAGTCGTTATCCTTGATTATAATTTGTAAGGAATTGTGAAGTGGAAGATAAAATACTGCATGGCGATGTATATTCTTGCCTTGAGAAACTCGAAAGTAATTCAGTTGCGGTAGCTATAACCTCACCACCATATTGGAAACAAAGAGATTATGGTTTTGAAGGGCAAATAGGACAAGAACAAACAGTTGAAGAATATATTGGCCATTTAGTTGCAGTATGTAATAAATTAAAACAAAAGCTTCGTGATGATGGTATATTTTTTCTTAATATAGGAGATAAATATCTAAATCAGTATGGTAAATCTCATCTTTTGCAGATTCCATATAGAGTAGCTTATCATATGGTCAAAGATGGATGGTTTTTAGAAGATATCGTAATTTGGTTTAAACCAAATCATATGCCCTCCTCTACCAGAGATAGATTTGCAAATACTTATGAACCTATTTTCGTCTTTGCTAAAGATAAAGTCAACATATATCACAAGAAGCTAAAAAACGTGCTCAAGATACCACTTCAGCAAACTCCTTGGAAACACACCGCAGTTTTTCCAGAGAGATTGGTTGGAGAAGTGTTGGATAGAGTTACACTGAAAGATAATGATTTAATACTAGACCCTTTTGCAGGTACTGGGACTACCGTAGTGGTTATTAGAAGTATTAGAAATAGTCTCTTTTCTAAAAGAGTTTTTTCGGTTATGATTGAGAAAGGAAATGAATTTGTTGAAATAATTAAGAAAAGAACAGGTATAAAAGATATCATAAAAGTAGAAGATATATCTTATAATTGGGAAGCTGTTAGAGAAGAAAGGTTACCTGAAATACAACCTCAAGAAGTGCTGACAAATAAGCATGGCGAAATATTCATAGCGAAAAATAGCAAAGAATTTACCTCTGCCCTTAAAGGAATAATTACAGATAAATTTAAGAATTTTCATAGGGAAGATGCTCTTTATTGCTTTGGGGTGAAGAACTGGCGTTTAGATGATTTATATTACATTTCTCAAATTTACCGTGAAGATTATGTTCTAAGAAATATGATTGTTGTTTCGGATAATAAAGAGTGGTATCCAGTTTTCATATTTGCGAGAGATAGCACAAAAGTTGCCTACAGATTCTATATTGATAGAGTTAGAGTAGAACCCAAAACTGAAGAAAATAGAGATTGGTGGAAAGAAGAATTTATAGGTATAAAAGTTAGAGATATTTCTGGAAAGAAAGCTAAGACGGGTTGGATCGTCAAAGTTATTGATCAATATGATGATGGTTTTCCAAGGATTACAGTTGTCCAATGGGATGGATACGCTTCTGTTGAATTTGTAATTCACGCCAAGAAAGATGAGTTTTTAAGGGAAGGTTTAAGCTTCGTTTGTCCAAAATGTGGAAAAAGGTTAGATGAGCAATATGATCCAATTGGGAAAAATATATGCCCTCACTGTTATGAAGACTTGTGGATAGATATCGAGAGCCTTCCACTTGTGGAAGAACCAGAAGAGATATTAGAAGCAACTAAGGAATTAGAAAAAGGAGACTACTTGGTTGGTCAAACTATTAAAATTGAACAATTTGAAAAAAGGAGAGTAACTGCCAGCAAATTTACTGAACTAGAAAGGATAAATTGGGGGGCCTCACCTGGGGCAAGAAAATTAATGCTGGGGGAACACTTCACTAAAATGAGACTCTATAGAATTTCTCAACCAACTGTTGCCCAATACTTAACTATTCTGAGAAAAAGCAATGGATTGAGCATCCAAAATATAATAGATAGATTACCTAAGAAATATCGGCATATTGTTGGACATTGGTTTAGAAAAGATTTTGGTGGTTCAATTCCAATTTCA
>CAZSTA010000159.1:0-4513 GCA_964609495.1 uncultured bacterium
GATGTTCCCTCTCCCCTCGTGGGAGAGGGATAGGGTGAGGGGGGAGTCATATCTTGATAGGAACTTGTTTATTTGAAATTACCTAAGTGGCTAGAGATAGAAAGGAGGGTTTTGAATGTTGGATAAAAAGTTGTTGGAGATATTGGCTTGCCCTAAGTGCAAGAGTCCAGTGAGGGAGGAAGGAGATAAACTCATCTGTGTAAATCCTGACTGTGGCCGGGAGTATGAGATAAAGGACGGAATACCTATAATGATTATCGAGGATGAGGAGGATAACGAAGCCTCTTGAGGATGTTTCAAACTATAATCATAGGAGGGAGTTATGTTATTCACAGGCAAGTTATCGCCTGAGAAACTTCAAGAGTTGGTGCTTCCCTTTCTAGGAGCTAAGCGTCCCGAGGTGTTAGTTCATTCCCAGTTGGGAGAGGATTCAGCGGTCTTGGACTTCGGCGAATATGTTTGTGTTATATCGACCGACCCTATAACTGGGTCAGTTGAGAACATAGGACGTTTAGCGGTTTATGTTTCGTGTAATGATGTCGCCTCCTGCG
The DNA here is from genome assembly GCA_964609495.1 of uncultured bacterium. Classification (GTDB taxonomy): domain Bacteria; phylum CAZSTA01; class CAZSTA01; order CAZSTA01; family CAZSTA01; genus CAZSTA01. The sequence continues at coordinate 552 of CAZSTA010000159.1, forward strand.
GAGCATCGCCTTTAGGAATTATGATGACTTTACTGGCCCCTGAAGGTTGTTCGGAGGGTGACATTGAACGGGTTATGCGTCAGGTCAGTGATACGTCTTCGGAGTTGGGGATCGAGGTTTTAGGAGGGCATACGGAGATCACTCCCAAGGTCAAGGAGATGATCATATCCACTACGGCGATAGGTAGGGCACCTCGAAATCACTATGTAACCTCCTCTGGGGCTTCGCCCGGAGAGGATATAGTTATGACGAAAGATGCCGGACTAGAGGGGACTTCAATCATCGCTAGCGATTTCGAGGAGTTACTCATCCCCAAGCTTGGATATGATCTGATAAAGCGGGCTCAGAACTTCATCTCCGAGATCAATGTCGTTCCCGAGGGGGTTCTGGCCGCTTCTTTGGGAGCTACTGCTATGCACGATGCGACTGAAGGAGGGATTTACGGAGCTCTCTATGAGATAGCCCAGGCTTCTCAGATCGGTTTTGAGATCTGGGAGGACAAGATCCCCATTCGCTCAGAGACTAAAAAGATATGTGAACACTTCGGTCTTAATCCTTATGGGCTGATCTCAAGTGGCTGTATGTTGATTGTAGCGGAAGAAGGAGGACGAATAGTCTATGGGCTTAAGGAGATAGGGGTTAAGGCGACGATAATCGGGCGAACTGCCGTTGAGAGAAGGGTTGTAGTGCGAGGAGGAGAGATTATTACCTTTCAACCTCCTAAAAGGGATGAGTTGTGGAGATTATTGGATGAAAGAACTTGATCTTGTAGTAAGGAGCTGTAAATATGATTTTGAGGATCGGATTTCCCAAGGGAAGCTTACAGGAATCTACCTTCAGGTTATTCGATATGGCTGGATTCGTTATAACCGTCTCTTCCAGATCTTATGTGCCGCAAATAGATGATCCTGAGCTTGAGGGACTGTTGATGAGGGCTCAAGAGATCCCTCGTTATGTGGAGAGCGGAGTCTTAGATGTTGGCTTAACTGGTAAGGATTGGATCGTGGAACAGGGGGCAGATGTGGTGGAGGTGGAAGACCTAATTTATGCCAAAGAGGGTATGAGACCAGTGAGGTGGGTCGTGGCTGTTCCCGACGATTCTTCTATTCAGTCCATCGAGGATCTCCAGGGGAAGCATATAGCCACGGAGTTGGTTAATTTTACGAAGAGATATCTTGAGGAGCGAGGAATTACCGCTTATGTGGAGTTCTCGTGGGGAGCAACGGAGGTCAAACCTCCCAGGTTGGCTGATGCCATCGTGGAGTTGACGGAGACGGGCAACTCGCTTAGGGCTAATAATCTACGGATAGTAGAGACTGTGTTGGAGTCAACCACCAAGTTGATCGCTAATAAAGAGGCTTGGAAGGATCCTTGGAAGAGGAGGAAGATAGAGAACTTAGCTTTACTCTTGCAGGGGGCTCTCAATGCGGTCGATAAAGTTGGATTGAAGATGAATGTTAATAGGGCTGATCTAGAGAAGGTCTTAAATCAACTTCCTGCTCTTCACACCCCGACTATATCTAATCTATATGATCCCGATTGGGTGGCACTCGAGGTGATATTGGATGAGAAGAAGGCGCGAGATCTTATCCCTAGGTTAAAGGATGCCGGAGCGACAGGGATCGTGGAGTATAGATTAACTAAGGTGATCTATTGAATTCGGTTAGATAAGAACTCTCCTCTCTGCAAGTTCCCTCTCCCTTTGCGGGAGAGGGCTAGGGTGAGGGGGAAGATCGGGTCTTGAACTCATCTAAATGTCTTTACTTCGTAATGCACCCTCCCCCTAACCCCCTCTCGTCGGGCTCTGTAAAAAATAGAATGAAAAAACTCAAAAATTTGCTGAACTGGTGCGATGAAAGGTGGGGGGAAAGTCAAGAAACCACATAGAATTTAGCTTCAGCTTCAATTTAGAGGGGTAATTTTTGACAGAACCTCCCGTCAAGGGAGGGGGAACTAAAAGGCTTTAGTTCAATCTCAGTGTTTCCTCTCCCCTTGTGGGAGAGGGCTAGGGAGAGGGGGGAATTATAGAACAGATAATCGAAACTACTTAATAGACCTATTCTTCCCAAGACTAAGAAGGAATAGGAGGTGTTTAAATTATGAGAAAATATCTTTCTCTTATCGGATTATTGGTCATCCTAATATCGGGAATGGCTTCATCTGTCCTATCAGCGGATAGTTGGGCGGTGATAATCGGTATCTCCAAGTATAAGGATCCAAATATCCCTCCTACCTTCTGTGCCAATAACGCTCGAGCTTTATACGATCTTTTGATCGATAAAGCTGGTTTTATCTCAGGTGAGACCATTAAGCTCTTAGTCGATGAGGAGGCAACCAAAGCGAAGATCGAGGAAGCTATTTATGGTTGGTTGGGACAGAAGGCAAAAGAGGAAGATCTGGTGATCATCTATTATTCAGGGCATGGCTTCCCTCTTCCTGATGCTGATGGAGATGAGAAGCAACGGGATCAAGATGACATCTACGATGAATGTCTCTCTACTTATGATATGATGATTGATAATCCGATAAAAGCGATCCCCGATGACATCTTTGGCTATTGGCTTAGAAGGATAAGGTCCAGGAAGATAATCCTTTTCATTGATAGTTGCTTTTCCGGGGGAGCCGCTCAGAGCTTATCACTTCCGATAGGAGGAGCATTATCTGCTAAGTCTGAGGAGATTGGGAAAGGTGTGGTATCAGATCTAGAGAGAGACGGAACGTTCGTATTGACCGCAAGCATGGATGATGAGGAGGCCTGGCAATCTAGGAGCTTAGGGGAGTCAGTCTTTAGCCATTATCTTATAGAAGCACTGAGGGGAGGAGCGGATGCTGAGGGGAATTGGGATGGAGAGATATCGATAGGAGAAGTCAAGGATTACGTATTCAAGTATGTTCCTGAGTATTATAAGAGGGATGTTATGGTGAAGAAGCAGATACCGACCTATAATGATAAGTTGGGAGAAGATGTGATTATAATCTCTCCAGAGAAGGTTGTTAAGGGAAAGATAATAAAGGTTTTATCCGAGGAGAAGGTGGGGCTTGATCTAGGGAGAAGAGATGGCATGAAGGAGGGGGATGAGTATCAAGTAGTTACTTCTGAGGAGAAGACAGCGAAGTTGCTCAAAATTACAGAAATTTTTGAATCTAGAGCAGTGGCTGAAGTAGTGAGGGATATATTACCAGAGGTGAAATTAGAAGAGGGATTGAAAATTAGAAGAGGATGGCCTCCAGATAGACCTTCGGTTATTCCGATTGATGAGATAACAGCAGAGGTAATAACTTCTGATAACTTTGATAGCCAATCTCTTGGAGATCGCCCTCGGGGTTGGGATCTAGCAGGAGGAGCAAGGGCAGATTGGTCTATCAGCGATGAATATTCTTATAGTAAGCCTAACTCTCTGAAGATCACAGTTACCTCTACCTCAGCACCAGGAAATGCAGGAGTAGTGCAAAAGCAATTCCCTTGGCCTCTCTCTAAAGATTTAACTTTTGAATTCTCCGTTCTAGTTGCTGAGAATAATATATCTCACATCGTTGTCGGAGTTAAGGAAGGAAAAGCCAGGTTTATGATACTCTTCAGCAACTATGGGGAGTTGTGTTACCACGATTCCCGAAGTTTTAACGTAGTATCCACCTATTCCCCTAATACCTGGTATGATTTCAAAATCATCTATCATCCTTCTACTGATACTCACGACTTATACCTCAACGGTGCTCTCCAGGGCTCTGCTCTCTCATCGCCTGATCATCCCCGTCCTGCTGGGGATTACTTCGGAGTGAGCTTCGATACAGCTGGTTATCTGGGTGGAACAACGTATCTGGACGATATTAGAATCTATGATAGCGAATAACTCCCTCTGAAGTATGATGGATTTCTTATTAAAATAACAGTTAGGTGATATATTACGTAAGCTCATTTCCCCTCTTTTGTACTTGTATAGAACCAATCTGGATGTTCCCTC